>JAURPT010000141.1 GCA_030836535.1 Alphaproteobacteria bacterium | reverse complement strand
CCCGGCGCCTTTTCTTTTGGGCGTTACTCTAGTTTTCGTAATCCAGCCGCCAGGTATCGCCATCGCTGACGACTTGCCCCGCCGTTGGTTCCGGCCAATGGGTACCAATGACCAACACAGGTGTGTCGGCAAGCGCACTAAATTGCGTAAACCGTGTTTGGGTCGACTGTGTTTGGTCATAGTCGGTGGAAATGGCCCATTCCGGGTGCGCCAACTGGCAGGGGTTGTGTACAAAGTCACCGGTAATGAGCGCTTTTTCGCCTTTGGAGGCTATTTCCACACTCACATGACCAATCGTGTGGCCGGGGGTTGGGATGAGCCGCACTTCATCGCAGACTTGTTTATCGTTGCTGACCAGCTCTACCAATCCTGCCTCGACAATAGGCGTGATGGAATCTTCCATCACGGTCTTGTTCATGTCGCGCAGCCATTCGGCAATGCCGTCGTCATCCTGGTCGCCTGCAACAAGGTCAAATTCGGTTTTCTCAATCAGGTGGCGCGCATTGGGAAAGGTCGGCACCCATTTGTCGCCGACCAGCATCGTATTCCAGCCGACATGGTCCAGATGCAGATGCGTACACAGCACCACGTCAAAACTGTCTGCGGGGTAGCCAGCGCTTTCCAACTTCTCCAGAAAGTTGGTTTGCAGCATGTGCCAGTCGGGGAAGAACTCGCGCGGCTTGTCATTGCCGACGCAGGTATCAACGATGATCCGGCAATCCGGGGCATCGACCACCAGTGCGTGGATGGAGAACTTCAGCGCACCTTCAGGCGTAATAAAGTGGGGTTTGAGCCACTCGATGGGCAGCACTTTGTCGGGGGTAGCGTCGGGCAGGAAGTCGTCCAGCCCTTCAAAGGTCAGCTCCTCAAATTTGGTGATGGTGACATCACCGATTGTCCATTGCCGCATGTTTCCCCCCAATCTTCAGTGAAGGTCATGATGATGTCTAAGGCGATGACCGTCAATTTCTGTGTCGCTTTGTGAGTGATAGAAGTTGCCCAATCTGGAAGTCTGCTGCCTTCAACAAAGGGGGAAATCATGAGCATTTATGTTGTTGCGACCGTGAAGGTCTTGGACCCGTCTGCGATGGAAGACTATTCGGCTATAGCGGGGCCTTTGGTTGGCCAATATGGTGGGGAATATGTGGCCGCTACGAATGGCGAACCAGAAGTGGTGGAAGGCGAATGGGTGATGGATGCCCAGACAGTGGTGATCAAGTTCCCGTCACGGCAAAAAAATTCTACGCCTTCTGGAATTCGCCGGAATATGAAGAGGCCAAGAAGATTCGGAAGGGCAAGGCCATCCTCAACAATGTTATTCTTGATGAGATGCCGGGCTAGCGCCGAGACGTTACGCCCGGTTTCTAAACGTTCCGTAGCGAAATTTCGTTAATGCGGTGGTTGGCCCCCTTGGTAAGGATCAGCCCCGCACGCCTGCGTGTTGGCAGGATGTTTTCAACCAGATTCTTCAAGTTGATCCGTGTCCAGATACCGTCAGCGGTTTCGATGGCCTCTTCTTCCGTTAGTTCGGAGTAGCGGTGGAAATAGGACCGATCGTCAGAGAAGGCGGTTTTGCAAAGCACCAGGAAACGTTCAATATACCATTGGCGGATGATCTCGCGTTTGGCATCAAGGTAAATGCTGAAGTCGAAATAGTCGGAGACAAAGTCGTCCGTCCCGCCGGGTTTCAACGTGCCGGTCTGCAATACATTGAGGCCTTCGACGATCAGAATGTCAGGGCGGTCAACCTCGATACATTCATCGGGCACAACATCATACACAAGGTGTGAATAGACGGGCGCTTTCACCTTGCCCTGGCCGCTCTTGATCTCAGAGAGGAAGCGTAAAAGGGATTCACGGTCGAAACTTTCCGGGAAGCCTTTGCGGTCCATGATCCCGCGTTCTTCCAGTACTGCATTGGGGTGGAGGAAGCCGTCTGTGGAGACGAGGTCTACCTTTGGGTGGCTGGGCCAGCGCTGCAACATCAGCTGTAACAGGCGGGCCGCGGTGCTTTTGCCAACAGCTACGCTGCCGGCCAGACCGATAATGTAAGGCGCATGGTTGCGCCGGCCTGTGCCGCTGTGTTCCAGAAAGCGGCCTGTTTCTTCCAACATTGATTTAGCACCGGTGAACTGCAGGTTTAACAGACGCGAGATCGGCAGAAAGACGGTCTCAGCTTCTTCGATGGAGATATTTTCGTTGATACCGCGCACATTTTTCAGGTCAGCCTCGTCCAGCACCATAGGGGTGTTCTTGCGGAGCTGGCTCCATTCTTCGACGGTAAATCGTCTGTAGAGCGGGTAGTTGGAATCCATAATGGTCGCGTATCGGCACCGAGGGCCTGATTGTTAGTCGTTCTGCACCTTTTACATAGGCTTGCCCGGCTCTCCAACAAAAAAGGCCCCACCCAATGGGTGAGGCCTTGTTCGTTCAGGCGGCAAATAGCCGCCTGATCAATATGTTAGATGCGCTCAATAATGATCGCAGGCGCCATGCCACCAGCGGCACACATGGTCACCAGACCGGTCTGCAGGTCGCGGCGTTCCAACTCGTCCAGGATCGTACCGATCAGGATAGAACCGGTACCACCGATGGGATGACCCAGGGCAATGGCGCCACCATTGACGTTAACTTTGGAGCGATCCAGGTCCAGGTCGCGCTGGAACTTCTCGGATACAACAGCGAAGGCTTCGTTGATTTCCCAAAGGTCGATGTCGTCTGTTGTCATGCCGGCTTTTTCCAGCACCTTCTTGGCGGCAGGAACCGGGGCGTTGAGCATCAGCGTTGGGCAGTCGCCGATATTGGCAAAGGCCTTGATGCGGGCGCGTGGTTTGGCAACGCTCTTTTCAACATAGTTGGGTGAAGCCAGCAGCAGAGCAGCTGCGCCATCCACCACGCCAGAGCTGTTACCGGCATGATGAACATGCTGGAAGTCCAGGTCGGTATATTTCTGCTGGATCAGCTTGCGGAAGGTGGTGCCGTTGCCGTCAATGTCGAAATCAGCCATGGCTTCAAAAGCGGGCTTCAGGCCAGCCAGGCCTTCCATGGTCGTCTCAGGGCGCGGGAACTCTTCATGGTCCAGCAGCACATT
This sequence comes from Alphaproteobacteria bacterium, assembly GCA_030836535.1. Lineage (GTDB taxonomy): Bacteria > Pseudomonadota > Alphaproteobacteria > SMXS01 > SMXS01 > SMXS01. The sequence goes on along the minus strand of JAURPT010000141.1, from coordinate 9,496 downwards.
GCCGTCGCGGTCCTTCACGGTTACCAGGCTCTTGTCAAAGCGGCCTTCTGCAATAGCGACAGCGGCGCGCTTCTGGCTTTCCAGTGCCAGTTCATCAACAGCCTGGCGGTCGATACCTTCCAGCGTTGCAATGGCATCACCGCATACGCCCTGGTGAGACTGCGGGTGGATTGAGCGCAGGTGCTCGTTACCACGGTCCATGAAAGGGGGTGTGTCCGGGTCCGGCTTACGGGAACCGGTGAAGGACATCATTTCGCAACCGCCTGCGATCACGAGGTCTTCCATGCCAGACATGACGCTGGCAGCAGCCATGTTCACAGAGGTGATGCCGGAACCACAGAATCGGTCGAGCGTCACGCCCGATGCCTTGATGTCATAGCCGGCGTCGAGTGCAGCCATGCGGCCCAAATCTGCGCCCTGCTTGCCTACCTGGGAAGAGGTACCCCAGATGATGTCTTCAACTTCAGCTGTATCCAGGTCGTTGCGTTCTGCCAGTGCGGCCAGAACAGTTGCAGACAGGTGCTGTGGGTGCATATCGGCAAGGGCGCCTTTGCCCACTTTACCGATGCCGCGCGGTGTGCGGCAGGCGTCGAGAATATATGCCTCGGTCATTTGATTACTCCGTTCATTTCTTCTGGGGTATTTGCCCCGTGATTCTTCGCTTTGCTTGGCTCGCTTGTACCGTGCGGTAACGGGCTTGGCCAGTGGGTTTTGGGCCAGTCCGTTCTGCCACGCCTATTTGGGTGCCATCCGAATGGCACCGTCCAGGCGGATGCTCTGGCCGTTGAAATAGCGATTGCGGATCAGCTCCAGCACGAAGGACGCATATTCATTGGCGTGGCCCAACCGTTTGGGGAAGGGCACCTGAACAGCCAAGGCCTCGATGGCTTTTTCCGGCCGGTTTTCAAACAGCGGCGTGCGGAACAAGCCAGGCATAATGGCGTTGATACGAATACCTTCGCGGGCCATGTCGCGCGCAGCTGGTAAAATCATGCCATTGATGCCGGACTTGGCAGAGGCATAGGCGATCTGGCCGATCTGGCCTTCAATGGCAGCGACGGAGGCTGTGCAAGTGATGACACCGCGTTCACCGTCTTCCAGCGGGTCCAGCGTGGCCATGCCTTCTGCTGAAATCGCCGTGCAGCGGAATGTGCCAATGAGGTTCAGCTGCACAACGCCATTGAACCATTCGGTGTTATAGCGGGTGACCTCATCGGTGTTACGGTCGCGGGTGATGATTTTGCCTGCGCGTCCTGCCCCTGCGCAATTGACGAGAATGCGCTCTTGCCCGTTGGCAGCCCGGGCTTTCTCGAACCCGGCCAGTACACTGTCTTCGTCGGTTACGTCGACCTGGCAAAATGTCATGCCAAGCCGTTCAGCTTCTGCGATGCCCTTCTCGGCGTTGATGTCAAAAATAGCCACTTTGGCACCTTTGCCGACCAGCATTTCAGCGGTGGCAAGCCCCAGGCCAGATGCGCCGCCTGTAATGACGGCAGCAGTATCATTGGTGATTTTCATCTCTAACTCCCTAGTCCGGTTCTGTCATAGGGCGGGGCGCAGGACAGATCAAGCCAGATCAGGCACCTCGTGAAACATAGCGGTTCACTGTGCCCTGTTTCGGTTTATGCTGGCATCAATCAGGGGGGATGAAATGCTGAATGTTGACCAGAAGTTTGGCCAAAAGTTCGGAATGGGCCAGCCTATCCGGCGGGCAGAAGATGTACGGCTGGTTACCGGTAAGGGGGCCTTTACTGATGATTTGACCCTGCCCAATCAGGCGCAGGCCTATGTGCTGCGGTCGCAATGGGCACATGCACGCATCCGATCATTAGACATTACAGCCGCGCTTGCCATGCCCGGTGTTCTCGCGGTCTATACCGGCGTAGAGATGGCGCGGGACAATATCACCGACCTGCCCAGCCTTAGCATTCAAGCGCTCCAGAATGTCGATGGCAGCAAGCCGGTTAATCACGGCCGTCCCATCCTGGTACAGGATGTGGTAAGATATGTTGGCGACTGCATTGCCTTTGTCGTGGCCGAAACGTTGAACCAGGCGCGGGACGCAGCAGAGAAAATTGAGCTTGATGTTGAAGAGCTACCGTGTGCGGCCAATTTGGCCGACGCCATGGCAGAAACCGCGCCGCAGATTCGGGGCGATGCGCCAGGTAATATCAGTTTCGACTGGCAAAACGGCGATGAGTACGCCGTCAATGACGCCTTTGCACGTGCCGATCATGTCACCAAAATCTCGCTGCATCACAACCGCCTTGCCCCCAGTACGCTGGAAACACGGGCAGCACTCGGTGAATGGAATGTAGAGGAAAACCGCTACGTCCTGCGCACCGCCACGCAGGGCATGGACCGGGTGCGCGAAATGGTCACGCCGTCTTTGGGGGTGGAACGGGACGATGTCCGCATCATCACGCCCGATATTGGCGGCAGCTTCGGCCTGAAGGAATTTACCTATCCGGAACAGATCTTGGTGCTCTATGCGGCAAAAAAACTGGGGCGTCCCGTTAAATGGGCGGCAGACCGTTCGGAATCCTTTATCAGCGACCTGCATGGGCGCGACATGTATTCCCTTGCTGAGTTGGCGATGGATTCGGATAACAGGATTTTGGCCCTGCGGGTGAAGAACCACGCCAATATGGGGGCCTATCTGTCGATGTTTGGCCCCGGCATTCAGACGCTGGGCGGGGCGCGCATTACGGGCGGGCTCTACGACATTCCTGCCATGTATATTCGGGTGAAAGGCTATTTCACCAATGCGGCGCCTGTCGATGCCTATCGTGGGGCCGGGCGGCCAGAGGCAGCTTATGTGATCGAACGGTTGATCGATAAGGCAGCGCGGGAACGCGGTGTTGGTCCGGATGATATCCGCCGGGTCAATTTCGTTCAGCCGCAGGCCTTGCCCTACAAAACCCAATTCGGCTTTGTCTTCGATAGTGGTGAGTTTGAAGCCAATATGGAGAAGGCCAAGCAAAATGCCGACTGGGGCGGCTTTGCGACCCGACAGGCAGAATCGCGAGCGCGTGGCAAATTGAGGGGCATCGGCATGTCCGTCTATGTGGAAAGTACGCTGGGCCACGGTTGGGAAGCCGCCGAGATCAACTTTCCCGATGATGGTTCGGTTGAGCTGATTGCTGGTACGGTCGATTCGGGCCAGGGGCACAGGACTGTCTGGGCGCAGATGGTCACCGAACAACTGGGTGTGGCCTATGATGATGTCTACCTGCTGCAGGGCGACACAGATGTTGTTGAGACAGGCGAAGGCACCGCTGGGTCCCATTCCACCTATATGGCCGCCGGGGCGTTCGAGATGTGTGCCGAACAGGTCATTGCAAAGGGTGAAGCCATTGCGGCAGATCTGCTGAACACGGCGCCAGAGAATGTCAGCTTCGATGAGGGCTTGTTCCGTGACAATGCCAGTAATGGCACCATCGGCATTATGGAGGTGGCTGCCGCCGCGCGGGAACGGGATGCAGATGGATTGAATTCCAAGGCGAAATTCACATTCCAAAAGCAGACATTCCCGAATGGGTGTCATATCTGCGAGCTGGAGATAGATCCGGACACGGGCGTTGTTGAAATTATGCGCTATACGGCGGTGGATGATTTTGGCCGCCTGATGAACCCGATGATTGTAGATGGCCAGGTGCATGGTGGTATCTCACAAGGGCTGGGCCAGGCGCTGATGGAAGAAAGTGTGCATGACAGCGAAACAGGCCAACTGCTGACCGGCAGTTTCATGGATTACGCCATGCCGCGGGCCGACAATTTCAGCGATTTTGACCTCAGCTATAATGAAGTGCTCTGCAAAACGACCCCCTATGGCATTAAGGGTTGCGGTGAATCCGGCACGACGGGTGCTTGCCCGGCCATCATGAATGCGGTGGTCAATGCACTGGTCCCTGCAGGTGTTCATGAAATGGATATGCCAGCAACACCACTGAAGATATGGAACGCACTGCAGGCAGCAAAATAGCCGCTTGATCAGGATCATTTATGTTGTAAACCATATTGAGTATGATGCCTGATCAAGGTCATAGCGCAGTCGGTGGAGGATGCCCATGAACGAACAAACAGCCATTAAGGCACAAATCGCGACAGCGCCAACCCATGTGGATGTGCTGATTGTCGGCGCCGGTATCTCCGGCATTGGGGCGGCCTATCATTTGGGTGACCAGCGCCCCGGCACCAGCTATCTCATTCTGGAAACGCAGGAAAAATTCGGCGGTACGTGGCGCACCCACACCTATCCGGGGGTTCGCTCCGATAGTGACCTTTATACCTTTGGCTATCGTTTCAAGCCCTGGACAGGCAAACCCATCGATACAGCTGGTGAAATTCTCGACTACATGCAGGAAGTCATTGACGAAAATGGTATCGGGCCTAATATCCGCTACCAGCATAAGATTCTGACGGCTAATTGGTCTAACGAAGTCAATCTGTGGACGCTGGAAGCCGTGCGGACTGACACAGGCGAACACCTGTTGTTCACGGCCAATTTCCTGTGGATGTGCCAGGGCTATTACAATCATGACCAGGGCTATACGCCGGAATGGGACGGCATGGCCGACTTCAAAGGCGAGATCATCCATCCGTAGACCTGGCCGGAAGACGCAGACATGGCTGGCAAAAAGGTCATCTGTATCGGCTCTGGTGCAACAGCGGCCACTTTGGTGCCTGCTATTGCCGATGAATGCGAGCATGTCACCATGCTGCAGCGGTCGCCCACCTACTTTGTGCCAGCACCGAACCATAATGAACTGGCGGAGTCCTTGCGGGAAATTGACATCCGCGAAGACTGGATCCACGAGATCGTCCGCAAGCGCATCCTGCACGACCAGAACATCAATACACGCCGGTGCCTCGACCACCCTGAAGAAGTGAAGCAGGAAATCCTGGCGGGTGTGCGGGCGTATCTGGGGCCGGACTACGACATCGATACCCACTTCACGCCGAAATACCGCCCCTGGCAGCAGCGCGTTGCCTTTGTGCCCGATGGTGATTTGTTCCAGGGCATCAATGCGGGCAAGGCCTCTGTCGTGACCGACGAAATTGACCGCTTTACCGAGAAAGGCATTCTGCTGAAATCTGGCGACGAGCTGGAAGCCGATGTGATCATCACCGCCACGGGCTTTAACCTCAGTGTTATGGGTGATATCGCTTTTTCCATCGACGACAAGCCGCTGGCTTTCGCTGATACGGTGACCTATCGGGGCATGATGTTCACCGGTGTACCGAACATGATCTGGCTGTTCGGTTATTTCCGGGCCAGCTGGACCCTGCGCGCCGACTTGATCGGCGACTTTGCGTGCCGCTTGCTCGGGCATATGTAAGAGAAGGGGGCCAAACGGGTATCCACCGAGCTGCGGCCAGAAGATGCCGACATGCCACTGTCGAACTGGATGGATGAAGACGACTTCAACCCGGGATATCTGATGCGGTCCATCCACCTGATGCCCAAAAAGGGCGACAAGCCGGAATGGATGCATAATCAGGACTATTGGCTGGAAAAAGACCAGATCGCCGAGACTGATCTGGACGACCCGGCCTTTGTTTATAGTTAAGGGTGCACCAGCCCTTGAATGATCCCCGAGCCCTGATTACCGTAGGGGCCGGTTGAAGGATTGCCTTCAACATCACTTTGGGGAATTCCGCGATCATGAAGATCATCGGCCTTACAGGGGGCATAGCCTCCGGCAAGTCTACGGCTGCGCGCTATCTGGGCGATCTGGGCGCACGCCTTATTGATGCAGATGTGCTGGGGCACCGGGCCTATGACCCGGGTACCGAGGCATTCGACGCTGTTGTTGCCACTTTCGGTGATGACGTGGTTGCTGCTGATGGCAGCATTGATCGCAAAGTGCTGGGTGTGAAAGTCTTTGGTCGGCCAGACAAATTGAAGCAACTGACAGATATTGTCTGGCCGGAAATCCGCCGCCTCGCCGAGCTGGAACTCGATAAAATCGCGGGGGATGATCCCCAGGCCATCGCTGTGCTGGAGGCAGCCGTGCTGTTTGAAGCCGGTTGGGAAAGCATTGCCGATGAAATCTGGGTGGTGATTGTTGAACCCGATGTGGCCGTTGAGCGGGCCATGGCGCGCGACAATTTAGAGGCCGATGCGGTGCGCAAGCGCATTGAGGCGCAGCTTTCGAACAATGAGCGCCAAGCACGCGCTGATGTGGTGATTGACAATTCCGGCACGGCAGAGGACCTTTGCGCCAAGCTGGATGCGCTATGGCAATCCATAGCAGGGGTGGAGGAACAAACAGCATGACAGATCGTCAGGCAGCCATTGTTGGCATTCATGAATACCCGTTACGGGTCGCACCCGGTGTGTCGGGTATGCAGATCAAGGTCGCATCTATCCGCGCCGCACTCGATGATGCGGGTCTGTCCTGGTCCGATGTTGATGCGTTGTATGATGCGGGCGACGGTGAAGCCGGCGGTGGCCTGCAGCTGGCGCAATATCTCGGTGTGCACCCAACCATCATCGACACCACCAATGTCGGTGGCTCGTCTTTTGAATTTCATGCAGCCCATGCCCTGCAGGCCATCGCTGCAGGCAAATGCAAGGTTGCGGTGCTGAGTTATGGCGCGACGTCGGCCTCGCGCCGTATGGCCATTGGCACAGGTCGCCTGGGTGGCGGCGGCGCTAATTGGCGTATGAATATGGAAATGCCCTATGGCTCTACGTTGATCTCCAACTACGCGATGGTGAAGCAGCGCCATATGTATGAATACGGCACCACGACCGAACAATTGGCCGGTATCTCCATGGCAACACGTCGCCACGCCATGAATAATCCTGAGGCCGTCAAGGCCATGACAGACCTCGAATTTGTCGGCGTCAACGACATCACGGAACAAAACGTTCTGTCGTCGCGGATCGTGGCGGACCCGCTGCATCTGCTGGAATGCTGCATGATCAGCGACGGCGGCGGTGCGGTGATTATTGCCGGTGCTGATGTTGCCCGTAACTGTGCCAAAAACCCGGTATGGATCATCGGCACGGGTGAAGCTGTGGGTTATGTCGATAATGGCTCGGACATCACCACAAGTGCAGCGGCCCAAAGTGGCCCCATTGCGTTTGGTGAGGCCGGCATAACGCCCGACGACATCGATATCGCCATGATCTACGATTCGTTTTCAATCACCGTGGCGGTTTGCCTGGAGGATCTGGGTTTTTGCGCCAAGGGTGAAGCTGGCGATTTTGTCGCTGGTGGACGTTTGGCCTATGATAATGACGCCGCCAAGCTGGCGATCAACACTGATGGCGGCGGGCTGTCGTCGAACCACCCAGGCATGCGGGGTATCTTCCTGCTGATTGAAGCTGCGCGGCAATTGCGGGGCGAGTCCCATTCGCAGGTAGAAGGTGCCAAGCTCGCAGTAGCCCATGGCAATGGTGGCATGTTGGCGAGCATCCATACCGGCGGCACTGTAATTTTGGCGAAGGATTAGGAACATGGCGAACCGACCACAACCACAATTTCCTGAACCCAATACCGAAGCCTATTGGGAAGGCGTCAAGGAAGGCGAACTGCGCTATCAGCAATGCAATAGCTGCGGTGAAATTGTTTTTTACCCGCGCCAACACTGCCCGGCTTGCCTGTCTGATGATTTGGCCTGGAAGGCCTCCAAAGGCGACGGCACGGTCTATACGTTCTCGGTTATCCGCCAGAACCGGATGCCCGGTTTTGCCGAATTAGGTGCCTATTCAGTTGCCTATGTCGACCTCGATGAAGGGTTCCGCATGCTCAGTAGCATTGTCGGCGTTGAAGACCCGACGAAGGATATTCATATTGGTCAGCGGGTTGCGGTTGAATTTGAAGAACAGGATGAAGGCGAGTATCCGATCCCTGTTTTCCGGCCGGTGGGTTAGGGCAACGCATGATCCTCGACCTGCATTCCCATTCCATCAAATCGGATGATGGCCGCGCCAAGGTAAAGAATTACTGCCAGTGGATCCGCAAGCGCGACATCGGCATTGATGGCTTTGTGCTGTCGGAGCATCGGCAGTTCGACAATGACTCGGACTATTCGCCATTGGCAGAGGAATTTGGCCTGACCATCCTGAAGGCCAGTGAGGTCGAGACGGAATATGGCCATATTTTGGTGTATGGCGTCACGCCCGCCTTGCAGCAGGCCTTTGACTTTACGCGGACCGACCTGCGCTTGGCCGATGTGGTCAATGCGTGTGAAGACCATGGGGCCCTGCCGATTCCAGCCCATCCCGGTCGCCCCAAAGTGGGCATGGGGGCGCATATTGCCACGCACGGGGTGCCAGAAGGCATCCGGATTGTAGAGACATACAATGGCGGTAGCCGTGGCAACGAAAATGACCATGCCCTGTCGTTGGCGGCAGAGCAGGGCTATCTGGGCATTGGCGGCAGCGACGCGCATATTGTGAGCCATATTGGCCGCTGCGCGACGCGGTTCGACGGCCCTGTCAGCAGCGATGCTGAGCTATTGGAAGCGCTAAAAGCCGGTGCTTTTGAAGCGATAGAATTAGAAACAGAATAAACAGGTGAAGTGATCATGGCGGAAAGCCAGATGGACGATATTGAAGGCGCACGGCAGCGTTTTCTGAACCACCCTTTTGAATCGAAAAGCTTCGAGGTCGTTGCCGACAAGCTGGCGCAATATGCTGCCGCCTGTGGCGAGACGCATCCGCGCTATACGGACCCCAGCCACGAGGATTTTCAGGCAACGCCGACATGGTGTTCATGCCTGACGCCGAACCGGCTGATACCGAAGGACTTCCCGAAATTCGAAGGCTTTAGCCTTGATGGGGGCAAGGACGTCCAGCCGCTCGCGCCTATTCGCCCTGGTGCTGTGCTGACGGGCGAGTCCATGGTGCATGACATCTATACCAAGACGGGCCGGTCCGGTCGTATGATCTTCATCGTCTCGCGCATGGAGCTGACGGATCAGGACGGAACAAAGGTGGCGGTCGCTGATACGCGTATTGTTATCCGTGAAGACCCCAAGAAGGACGGAGCAGGCAAATGAGCATTACCTCGATTGACCAGGTTGAATTCGGTGAGGATCTGCCCGCCTTTGCGCCAGACACGAGCCTGGATAATGTCCGTCGGTTTTGCGAGGCCTCCGGCTGGATGGCGGATCGGTTTTTGGACCACGAAGCCGCCCGCGGTATGGGCCTGCCTGGTGCCTTGATCCCCGGCATTATGAGCCAGGGGTTCCTGTCGGCGATGATCCATCAGTGGTCGGAAGTTGGTCGCATCATTCAGATCGATACAGTCTTTCGCGCGCCGGTCATCGTGGACGAGCCTTTGAACATCAATGCCACCGTCACCGATGTGGAAGAAGAAGACGGATTGGTGGAACTCGACCTGACCGTCACCAATGAGGCAGGTGAAACCCGCGTCTTTGGCACTGCGAAGGTGCAGTTCGACTAAAGTGGACTATAGCTGGGCGCTCGCTTCAGCCAGTAGGCCATGGCACCGGTTGAACATATCCTGATTGGTAT
>JAURPT010000140.1 GCA_030836535.1 Alphaproteobacteria bacterium | reverse complement strand
CCGCCAGCACGACTTTTTCGTCATCGCTCAGATGTTCTGACTGCTGAGACATCACACCATTCATGGCCGTCATGATCGACGAGGCAGGTGACATGTTGAATGTCAAGGAATGAGGCGCTTTGGGTACGCCGCCTTCGTGGCAGGAGGCACAATTTTCCTGATACAGCGTCGCGCCATCTTTGGTGGCAGGGATGGTTTCAGCTGATGGTATCGGTGCTTCCTCAGCACTACAGGCGGCGAGTATGACCATGCCACCGAGAAGTAGACGACGCAGTATCATTGCAGGCCCCTAGAGTTCGTATTCCAATGTCTCGCGCACGGCAGCGGCAATCTTGGCCGTGTCGGGGATATACAGTGCTTCCAGCATCGGGGCAGCAGGCACGGGCGTGTGCGGTGCTGTCACTTTACGGATGGGTGCATCCAGGCTTTCAAAGACGTTTTCTGCAACGGCACTCGATATTTCGGACGCCATGGAACAGATAGGCGTTGCCTCATCCACCACCAACAGTCGGCCGGTCTTGCGAACGCTTTCATAGACGGTTTCGTAGTCGATAGGAGACGTCGTGCGCAGGTCGATGACTTCAACGCTGAAATCTTCTCCGGCCAGTTGGTCAGCGGCTTCATTACAGAAGTTCACCATCCACGACATGGAGACGATCGTCAGGTCGGAACCTTCACGGGTTTTTGCGGCCTTGCCAAAGTCGATGGTGTAGGATTCTTCCGGTACTTCACCTTCCATCGCCAGCAGGCTTTTGTGTTCGCAGAAGATGACTGGGTCATCATCGCGGATTGCCTGGATCATCAGACCTTTGGCGTCGTAGGGGTTGGAAGGTGTTACCACCTTCAGGCCGGGTACCGATGATAGCCACGGGTAAATGGCCTGGCTGTGTTGCGGGCCCGCGCCCATACCTGCACCAATCAGTGTCTTGATGGTCAGTGGGGTTACGGCCTTGCCGCCAAACATATAGCGGAACTTGGCAGCCTGATTGTAAATCTGGTCAAAGCAAACGCCGATGAAGTCAGCGAACATAAGTTCTGCGATGGGGCGCAGCCCGGTCAGCGCCGCACCAGCACCCATACCCATAATGGCAGACTCAGTAATAGGCGTATCAATAACGCGTTCGCGGCCAAACTCGGTTGCAAGGCCCTGGGTAACACCCATAACGCCACCGGCCGCTTCTTCGCCACCGGCAGACCCGCCGGACCCACCGGCGACATCTTCGCCCATAACGACGACAAGCGGGTCGCGCCGCATTTCCTGTGCCATCGCCTGATTGATGGCTTCACGATATGTAATAATTGGCATGATCTTGTCCCACTCTTACTGGTAGGTGTTGTAAACGTCGGTGAACAGGTCTTCCGGCATTGGGTCTGGCGCGGCCATGGCTTCAGCCACCGCTTCGTCCATCAGGGTCAGGACTTCAGCATCGATGGCATCAAGCTCTTGCTGGTCCAGCAGGGCAGCTTCTGTAACCCGATCACGGAAATTGTTCAGTACGTCGTGATCTTCCCGCACGCTTTTGAGTTCTTCGGCTGAACGATACACTTGGGGATCGCCAGAGAAGTGGCCGTGGAAACGATAGGCCGTTGCTTCGATCACGCTGGGGCCACCGCCATTGCGGGCTCTATCGATGGCCTCGCGCGCGGCTTCATGGACGGCAAAAAAGTCGTCACCTGCGACTGTTGTGCCCGGCATGCCATAGGCTTTCGCCCGGGCTTCAATGGAGCCAGCGGTTGCATAACTGGCAGCGGTAAATTCGGCGTAGCCGTTATTTTCAAACATGAAGACCATGGGCAGGTTCAACACGCAGGCCATGTTCATGGCTTCAGCGACCGTGCCCTGGTTGGCAGCACCGTCACCAATAAAGGGTACGGACACACCACCTGTCTTGAGTGTTTTGGCGGTCAGGGCAGCGCCCAGAGCAAGGGGTGGGGCGCCGCCGACAATGGCGTTGGCGCCCAACATGCCTTTGTCGAGGTCGGCAATATGCATAGAGCCACCCTTACCACCGCAGACGCCTGTGGATTTGGCATAAATCTCGGCCATCATGCCTTTGACGTCGACACCCTTGGCGATGCAGTGACCGTGACCACGATGGGTCGAGCCAATATAGTCGCGGTCTTCATCCAGATGCTCGCAAATGCCAACGGCGATGCCTTCCTGGCCCGAATATAGGTGAATAAAGCCCGGCACGGTCCCTTTCTGGAACTCAACATTCAGGCGTTCTTCAAACTCCCGAATGGTGCGCATACGGGTGTAGGCGCTCAATAGCTCTTCGCGACTTAACTGCACGACGGTTCTCCCCGATAGTGTCTTGAACTGCCGGTTTCCCGACCGGCAAGTGGCCTAGACCTTATCGACTAAGGGTTAAGTCATCAAGCACGGATGAATTTTTTGCGTGTTTTTAGCCAAACACCACTTCGGGTAACCAGGTGGCCAGTTCGTGGAAAAGTGCCAGCATCAACAAGGCGATGACCTGAATGATGATGAAGGGAATGGCCCCGCGATAGATCTGCCCGGTGGAGACTTCTCTGGGTGCCACGCCACGAAGGTAGAAAAGCGCAAATCCGAAGGGCGGGGTCAGGAAGCTGGTCTGCAGGTTCAATGCCATGAGAATACCGAGCCAGATGGGGTCGACGCCCATGAGGAACAGGGCAGGGGCCACAATGGGCACGACCACAAAAGTGATTTCGATAAAGTCTAGGAAGAAGCCCAATAGGAACATCACCAGCATCACGACAATGATGGCTGTCACCACGCCGCCCGACATGTCGGCCAATAGGCCCCGGACAATCTCGTCGCTGCCATAGCCGATCAGCACCAGCGAAAACAGAGAGGCGCCCACCAGGATAATAAAGACCATCGACGTGGTTTGTGTGGTGGAGGCCATGACAGAGCGCAACACCCCGCTTCGCAAGGTGTTGACGATGGCGGCAACAATACTCGCCAGCACCAACCCACACAGAACAAAGGCCAAATATATGGCAATTTGGTCTGAAATCGGTGTCTCCAGTCGGCCGACACGCAGATCGAACAGGCCGTTGAGCAGAAGCAGTACGATGATGGAGGCAAGCCCCGCATAGATGATGCGGTGATATTGATTACCCAATTTGAGCGCGGCCAGGAACAAAGACCCCATGGCCCCGACAGATGCGGCTTCAGTGGGGGTGGCAATACCTGTCAGGATGGATCCCAAGACAGAGATGATCAGCGCAAAGGGTGGCAGAAAGGCCTGCAGAAGGTTTGGGCGGTTATCCGGTTCGGCCTCGAGTGCCTTTACGTCATGCGGTGGAGCGTCTTGGGGCCTGAAGATAGCGATGCCGAGTTGGTAAAGAATATAGAGGCCGACAAGCAGCAGGCCGGGCAACAGGGCACCTGCAAACAAATCACCAACAGAGATAGATGTATGCGTCGCGGCATCGCCCAACTCGCGGCGCACATTCAGGTAGGCTGTCGACAGCACGTCCCCCAGCAGGATAAGCACAATAGAAGGCGGAATGATCTGCCCCAGCGTGCCAGCTGCAGCAATAGAACCCGCCGCCAGGGAAGGGTTATAGCCGTGGCGCAGCATGGTGGGAAGTGAGATCAGCCCCATGGTCACCACGGTGGCGCCAACAATACCTGTTGAGGCAGCCAGCATCGCGCCCACAATCGTGACGGAGATACCCAACCCGCCGCGAATATGCCGCATCAGGTAAGACATGCTTTCCAGCAGGTCCTCAGCGATGCGGGATCGCTCTAACATGACACCCATAAACACAAAGAGTGGGACAGCCATCAGTACCGAATTGGTCATGGTGCCGAAGATGCGGTCCGGGTACAGCATCAGGTCGCGCAGTTCCAGCACGCCTGCAAAGACACCAATGGCCCCAAATAACAGAGCTGTGCCACTCAGTGTGAAGGCGACCGGGAAGCCACAGATCAGAAAGCCGCCAGCAGCAAGCACCATCAGGAGTATGAGGATTTCAGCCAGTTCCATCGGTTTTACAGCGCCAATGCGTCGTCGTCTTCGGTGTCGACCAATTTGCCGCTGAGTGACAGGCAGGCCTTGAGACTCTCGGAGATGGCCTGCAGCAGCAGCAAGACGGCAAACACGAGGATCACACCCTTATAGACATAGAGAAATGGCAGGCCGCTTGTTTCCTGCGAGCCTTCCTGGCTCTGCCAGGCGGCGTCAACAAAGGGGAAGCCCGACCACAGTGTCCACAGGCACAAGGGCACCAGGAACAACAGCCCGCCAACAAGGTTCACCATGCTACGAGCACGGGGCGAGGCATCGCGATACACAAGATCAACCCGCACATGGGCGCCATGCTTTAGGGTATAGCCTGCGGCGACAAGGAACAGCGTGCCATGCATATAGAGCAGACTTTCATCCAGCATCACGGCGGTGACCCCGAATAGGTAGCGCGCGACAACAAGGCTGAACTGCAACACAACCATGGTAATGGCCAACCAGGCGACATATTGGCCTGTGCGTTCGCTAAGCGTATCCAAAAAGCTGCTGAGCGGCTGCATGGCCTAGCTTTGCTTCAGCTGTTCAAGCATGCGCGCACGGGCATAGCCATATTCGGAGACTTGCGTATAGGCCATGGCTCGCTCGCGGAAACTCATATAGCTTTCATGCACACGGCGGGTGATGTCGTCTTCCGAGCTCAAATCTGCGAGAACTTCTGCTGATGTTTCAGCAATGGCGACCGAGACATCGTCCGGTAGAGCACGGACGGTAATGTCCGGCATGGCAAGAATTTCCTGGAAGGACAGCGCGTTCTTGGCGTTGAACTCCGCCAAGGTGTTTTCCACTTCTGCAGAGGCCGCATTCTCGATGGCCGCCTGCTGTGACGGCGTTAGCTTGTTCCAGACATCGAGGTTGATACCGAGTGACAAAACCGTGCCGGGTTCGTGGAATCCCGGACAGTAGTAGTTTTTCGCAACTTCGTAGAAACCCAGCGCCAAATCATTCCAGGGCCCGACCCATTCGGTACCGTCGATTGCGCCAGACTGCAGTGCCTGGAATATCTCGGAGCCGGGCAGGGTGACAGATGCTGCCCCAAGTCGGTTCAGCACTTCACCGCCCAGGCCCGGCATGCGGATTTTCAGACCTTTGAGGTCCTCTAACCCATTGATGGGATTCTTGAACCAACCGCCCATCTGCACACCAGAATTGGCGGTCATGAAGGGTTTGATGGAAAATACAGCAGAGAGTTCATCCCACAATTCCTGCCCGCCACCCCAGCGGACCCAGGCAGAGGTTTCATCGGCATTCAGGCCAAAGGGTACGGCGGCAAAAAAGTTGAAGGCCTTGGATTTACCCTGCCAGTAATATTCAGCGCCATGGTAAATGTCGGCCAGCCCGCGCTGCACAGCGTCGAATGACCCCATGGCGGGCACAAGTTCGCCGGCTGCATAAACCTTGATGATGACAGAGCCATCAGTGGCTGCTTTGACGCGTTCGGCCAGTCGTTCAGCTGACGTGCCCAGACCCGGGAAGTTCTTTGGCCAGGTCGTCACCATATTCAGCTCGACCTTCTTGTTGATAATTGTCGGGCCGCTGGAGACTGTCTTGGGTGCACTGGCGGCAAAAATGCCCGCGGCCGTCGTGGCGGCAGCGCCTGTCAGGAAGCTGCGGCGCAGCAGGCGGTCGTTTTTATTCGGCTTCGCCGGTTCAGGCTGTTTGCCCGGCGCCTTGTCTTGCTCTTTGGTCAAGTGATTGCTTCCGTGAAAAATCTAGCGCTGAGCACTCATGGGCTGCCACAGATCTTCAGAATAGGCCTGCAGGGGTTGGAATTTTTCCTTGTAGCTCATCTTGTCTGAATTCTCGATCCAGTAGCCGAGATAGACGTAAGGCAGCCCCATCTGTTGGGCCCAGTCAATGTGGTGCAGGATCATGGCCGTGCCGAGACTACGCCGGGCCAGTGATGCGTCGTAATAGCTGTAGATCATCGACAGCCCGTCATCGAGCAAATCGGTGATGCAGGCTCCTGCCAGTGGTGCGCGCTCACCTGTAGAAGAACGGGGCCTGAATTCAACCAATCGGGTGCTCACCGTCGTTTCTTCCACCATGGTGGCATAATCTTCACGGGTCATGCCGGCCATGCCACCTTCTGCATGGCGGTCATCGAGATACCGGCTCAGCAATGAATATTGTTCGTCAGTGGCAACTGGCGGGT
>JAURPT010000139.1 GCA_030836535.1 Alphaproteobacteria bacterium | reverse complement strand
TGGGGGCTGAACAGCAATAGAACTGTTGCGACAACGGCAACTAGCCGCATGGTAATGGCCAACCGGTCAAGCATGATGGTGAGCAGAAAGATGCCTGTCATCGCAAAAGCACGTTGTGTTGGTATCGTCGCACCACTGAGCAACAGGTAGAAAAAGGCTGCCACGAGAGCGAGGGCAGCCGCGATTTTCTTGACGGGATATCGCACGGCGAAGCCCGGGATTAGCGCAAATAGCCCTCTGAACAGCAGCAGGACAGAGCCTGCGACAAGCCCGATGTGGAGACCTGAAATGGCGAGCAGATGGGCCAGGCCGACAGCTCGCATATCATCCCGCGTTTCTTCCGTCAGAATGCTGCGAGCGCCGGTCATCAAGGCAACAGCCATCAGGCCTGCTTCAGAATCAACCTGCTTTGACAAGTGGTGAATCAGCTGAACCCTTGAGCGGGCAACATTTTCTGCAAAATCCAGTTCCTTTGGATGCCCTGCATTCACAAGCGTTACCGGAGATATCGCATACCCGATGGCTCCAAGGCTGGAAAACCAAGCGCGTTGAGCAAAGTCAAACCCGCCAGGGATTACCGGCCCTGAAGGCGCTTGAAGGCGCGCGACTAAAGACACCAGATCACCGGGGTAAACAATATCTCCCTTTGTCCGCACCGTGACGCGGATGGTCTTGGGGTATCGATCAGGTGCCAGGCGAGACATCTTGGTAGGCGAAATAGTCATGCGATAGTGCGTCCCTGCGCTTGGTTCAATGGACACAACGCTGCCTGTTACCTCAACAGGTCGTCGAATATCGTTCAATACCGGCCCAGCAACGTCGTGTGTTGCAGCTGCAAAACCAAGGGATATGAAGAGGGCCACGCCCAGTACGGTCCGCACGATGGGGTTTGCTGGCAAGAAGACTCTGCCCGCTACTGTAGTCAGCAAACTTGCCGCGAACGAACCGTAACCAATTGATCTTGATGGTTCCCCCGGCAGACTGAAATAGGTACCAATTCCTACCGCCATGCAAACTGGCAGCCAGATAAGCTAGTCCTGGTTCAGGCGGGTGAAGAAATCCGTCGTTCTAGCTAAAGTCGGCTTGTATGTTCGCTGTTGGGCCATGAATTTGTGAACATCAATCGCTCAAATATGCAGTAATTCGCCGTAAGCGGTGGAAACAATTTACCACCTGCTGGCTTCATGATAGAAACCGGCAACTCAAAATTGAGCTCCATGATCCGCTATTATAGTGACATCACAAGGGCTGTAACCCTACTTCTGGCTGATAGTTCCCATGTCTTCAAAAGTCGTTACGCGATTTGCACCCTCCCCTACTGGTTTCCTCCACATCGGCGGCGCCCGAACAGCACTTTTCTGCTGGCTCTATGCGCGTCACCACGGGGGTGAATTCCAGCTCCGCATTGAAGATACGGACAAGGAAAGGTCAACCGACGTGGCCAAGGCCGCCATTCTGGACGGTTTGTCCTGGCTCGGCCTGATGCCCGACGGTGATGTCGTATACCAGTCTGAACAACAGGCGCATCATGTAGACGTTGCTCAGCAACTGCTGGATAAGGGGCATGCCTATTATTGTTATTGCTCGAAAGAAGAACTGGCGGAAATGCGCGAAAAGGCGCGCGCAGAGAAGCGCCCCATGCGCTATGACGGCACATGGCGAGACAGAGACCCTTCGGAAGCACCGGAAGGTGTGGCGCCTGTTGTGCGCTTCAGGGCCCCGCAGGAGGGCAGCACAACGATTAATGACCTCGTACAGGGTAGCGTTACCATGGAGAATGACCAACTGGACGATATGATCCTGCTCCGTGCTGATGGTACCCCGACCTATATGTTGTCAGTAGTGGTGGATGACCACGACATGGGTGTGACCCACATTGTTCGTGGTGATGACCATTTGAACAATGCGTTCCGCCAATATCACCTATTCACCTCCATGGGCTGGGAGGTGCCGGAATACGCCCATATTCCCCTCATTCATGGGCCTGACGGCGCCAAGCTGTCCAAGCGGCATGGCGCACTGGGCGTCGATGCCTATCGTGACATGGGCTACCTGCCAGAAGCGTTGAAAAATTACCTGGTTCGACTCGGTTGGGGCCATGGCGACGACGAAATTTTCAGTACGGAACAGGCAGTTGAGTGGTTCGACCTCGATGGTGTTGTGAAATCAGCGGCGCGTTTTGACTTCACCAAACTGGAACATATCAATGGCCACTATATGCGCGAGGCGGAAGATTCTTACCTTACAGAACAGGTAATCCCCTTCCTTGTTGCGGAAACAGGCGTTGATGTTTCCGAAGATTATGCAGCCATGCTGAATCAGGCAATGCCCGGCTTGAAAGAACGCGCCAAAACGTTGGTAGAACTGGCAAAAAGCGCTAAATTCCTGGTGGCAAAACGCCCTCTGGAACTAGACGAGAAGGCCCTAAAACTGCTAAATAGTGACGCACGAACATTGTTAGCACGCGTCGTGACTGCGCTGGGGGGAGTGTCTGAGTGGTCCGTAGACTCACTCGACGAAGCACTAAGAGCGTTTGGCGAAGCCGAACAACTGAAATTCGGTAAAGTTGCACAACCCCTGCGCGCTGCTCTGTGTGGGCAGACGACATCGCCAGGTATCTTTGACGTTCTCTACGTCCTTGGGCGTGAAGAAAGTCTCGCGCGATTGGCAGATCAGGCCGTGCAGTAGAATTGCGGGTAATCGAACCCCGTGGAATGAGAGGAAGAGGAATGGGTGAAAACAAAAACGCAAAACTAACGTTTGGCGACAAAGAAATTGATCTGCCGATTTTGGAAGGCAGCATCGGACCCGATGTTATCGACGTGTCGCAATTATACGCAAAGAGCAATGCGTTCACCTATGATCCTGGTTTTACCTCTACCGCAAGCTGTGAGTCCAAGATCACCTATATCGATGGTGATGAAGGCGTATTGATGTATCGGGGTTACCCGATTGATGAATTGGCCCGCGAAAGCGATTTCCTTGAAGTATGCTATTTGCTGCTGTACGGCGAACTGCCAAACGCCGACGAAAAAGCCAAATTCACGAACGGCATTACCTATCACACCATGGTACACGACCAGATGCGTGGTCTGTTTAAGGGTTTCCGCCGCGATGCCCACCCCATGTCTATCATGGTTGGCGTTGTGGGTGCCCTCTCCGCCTATTACCAAGACAGCCTGGATATCAATGATCCGCATCAGCGCATGGTGGCCTCTTACCGCCTGATTGCCAAGATGCCGACCATTGCAGCCATGGCTTACAAATACTCCATCGGTCAGCCATTTGAGTATCCGCAGAACAATCTGGGTTATGCAGAGAACTTCCTGCACATGGCTTTCTCCGTGCCCTGTGAAGAGTATAAACCCAGCGCTACGCTTGTTCGGGCGATGGACCGTATCTTCACATTGCATGCAGACCATGAACAGAATGCCTCTACGTCGACGGTTCGTTTGGCCAGTTCTTCAGGCGCGAACCCATTTGCATGTATCGCCGCTGGTATTGCCTGCCTGTGGGGCCCAGCCCATGGCGGTGCTAATGAAGCCGTCCTGGATATGTTGAAGGAAATTGGCGACAAGGAGCGTATTCCCGAATTTGTTGCCAAGGCGAAGGACAAGGATGACCCCTTCCGCCTGATGGGTTTTGGTCACCGTGTTTACAAGAACTACGATCCTCGTGCCAAAGTGATGCAGGAAACCTGTCACGAAGTACTTGGGGAACTCGGTATGAGTGACGACCCGCTTCTGGAACTTGCCATGGAGCTGGAACGGATTGCTCTTGAAGACGAATATTTTGTCGAGAAGAAGCTGTATCCGAACATCGACTTCTACTCAGGCATTACGCTACGCGCCATGGGCTTCCCGGAAAGCATGTTTACCGTGCTGTTTGCCCTCGCCCGCACCGTCGGCTGGGTTGCACAGTGGAATGAAATGATCGAAGACCCCAAGCAGAAGATCGGACGTCCGCGTCAGCTGTATACCGGTGCTACGGAACGCCCCTTTGTAGGCGTTAGCGACCGCTAGTCCTTGCAACGAGCAGAAAAAATCAAGGGGGCCACTTGGCCCCCTTTTTTCATCCAAATATCGGCGCTTTATTCTTCGGTGACAAACATTGCCGAGAAGGTTGCTTCGGCCACCACCTGATCGCCTACCTTTGCTTCGCCACAGAAGCGCCACACATTGCGACGGGCGCGTTCCTTGGTGACGTGAAGTCTTAGCTGATCGCCAGGCACAACCGGCTGCCTGAAACGAGCATCCTGAATGGTCATGAAATAGATCAGGCTGGACTGCCCCTCTTCGAGCTCTGCGTCCATTGCAACAACACCTGCCGTCTGAGCCAGTGCTTCAATAATAAGCACACCAGGCATGACAGGATTGCCGGGGAAATGACCTTCAAAGAAGGGTTCATTGATGGTGACGTTCTTGATGCCGACTGCAGTTTCGCCCCGATCAAGTTCTACAACTTTGTCCACAAGCAGAAATGGGTAACGATGCGGTATCAGAGCGGCGATTTCGCTATGATCCAGGGTGCGAAGGTCGGTGCCGTCGGTAGGAGAATCTTCGCTCATAATAGCTGTACTTTCTTAAAGCTTGATCGTGCCTGATCTTGCACCAAGTGCACAATACACCAGATTGCTCAAAGAAAAAGCCCCCGCGTTCCAGTGAGCACAGGGGCTCTATTCTAATGTCGGACCTTATTCAGCGGCTGAAGCTGCATCCGGTACATCCATTTTCAGGGTCGGCAGTGCGGCGTCCAATTTTTCAATGACTTCCCGCGTTACATCCATGCCAGGGCCAGACAGGATCATCTGGCTACGGTCCATAATGATGTTGGCACCGTGTTCTTTCATGATTTCCTGATAGATCGGCGTCAGGGTGCTCTGCATTTCCTGTTCTGCTTTACGGGCCGCCAGTTGAATCTGGTTGCTGCGGTCCCGCAGTTCACGTTCAGCCGCAGAAAGCCTCTGCTGTTCGGCACTGGCTTTTTCCTGCAGGGCATCTTCGGACAGGAAGTCGCGTTGGCTGGTCAGCTGCGCTTCAGTCTGCCGAACATCTGTCTGCAAACGCTGTGTCTCTGCTTCCAGTTCAGCTCTGTAGTTTTCAGCCTGGCGCAGGAGGTCCTTGCCGGCCAGCGAATTCCGCTGAATTTCCATGTAATCGATGATCACGATCTTGCCCGTCTGGGCGTTTTGAGCATGACCTTCCTGAATGCCGGTTAGGGCAAAAAGACCGATCATCAGTGTTGCAAGTAAGGTTCGCATTGTAGTTCCTTTTCTTAGAAGCGCGTTCCAACGTTAAATTGGAAGAACTCTGTTTCGTCGAATGGTTCTTTCATGATTGCTTTAGCAAAGTCAAATCGAATGGGGCCAAATGGTGACCGCCAAGAGAAACCAACACCGGCAGACATGCGTAGCCTGCCGGATCGTGAAATGTTCTCAGGAAGTAGTCCCTCTTTCAGGTCAACGCCATAAATTAGGCCAAAATCGACGAATGTACTGGCTGAAATGCCAAATTCTTCAACGGCGCCAAGAGGGATAAAGATTTCCAGAGAACCGGCGAGGAAGGTATTACCACCCAGGGCCGGTGAATTTGGTCCAAACTGGTCTTCAATGGGTAAGTTCGGGTTAGGGTCCCGAATGTAACGAGGACCAACGCCGGCTTGTTCAAAGCCACGCAGTCGCGTTCCACCGAGGAAGAAGCGATCGTTGATTCGGACGTTATCCCCACCAAAGCCAAAGATCTTGCCAGCTTCCAATGACAGATTAAAGGTCCAGCTTGGAAGCAATGGCAGAGGCGTATACCAATCGTAGTTGATACGGGTACGGATATATTTTTGGCCACCCAGGCCCGCGACGTCCTGGGACAGAGTAGCCAAGAAGCCACGTGTCGGTTTGCGATAGTCGTTTCGCGTGTCGTAGTTGAGTGTATAACCAACGGAAGACGTCAGGAATTTACCGTCATCAATAAAGACCGAATAGCTTTCGGGGTATCCTTCGTCACCCGGAAAGATCCTCTCCCCTTCATTATTGAAGAATGGGAACGGTTCCACATCGTCAATTCGCACCTGATAGCGCAAGCCCATGGTGAGATACTCAACAATGGGGAAAACAGCGCGCAGGTTTGCACCGGTAGATGACTGCTTGAAGTCACTTTCGTCGTAGTCAACTCGCCGATGGAACAGGTCAAAACCGGCAGCAATATTGCGGTTCATGAAATAGGGCTCCGTAAAGCCCAGGTCAATCTGCTGCCTACGACCTGATACGGCCAGTGCCACACGAAGGTCCTGCCCCTTACCCAGCAAATTACGCTCACGAACGCTGATCTCACCGATAACACTTTCACGGCTGGACACGCCCGCACCGATGCTCAACTCACCAGTAGAGCGTTCCTGAACGGTGGCGGTCACGACAACACGGTCGGGTGTGCTGCCCTCAACCTGGTCTACTTCTACTTCCTCGAAGAAGCCAAGAGAGCGAATACGGTTCTGTGACCGACGAATGCGGGCTGTGTTAAAGGCGTCGCCTTCAACAATACGCATTTCGCGTCGAATAACCTTGTCCATGGTGCGGACATTGCCCACGACATCGATGCGTTCGATGTATACACGGGGAGCATCCATCACCATATAGGTGATGTTGATAATCTGGTTCTCGCGGTCGCGGTCGATGCGCGGGCGCACATTGACAAAGGCATAACCCTTGAGACCAGCCACGTCGGTCATGGCCTCGATGGTGTCTTCGATCTGTTTTGCGTTATAGCGCTTGCCAGGCCGGTTTTTGATCAATCGCCGTAGGTTCTCAACATCCAAATCCGGTATCTGGCTTTGAACATCTACTTCACCAACCCTGTAGCGGTCACCTTCTTCGAGCGTGATTGTGATAAAGAAGTCTTTGCGATCACGGCTCAACTCGGCGACAGCGGAGATGACATGAAAGTCGGCATAACCTTCTGACAGATAAAACTGCCGAAGCAATTCGCGATCATAGAGCAAACGATCCGGGTCATAGGTATCGTTGGAGGTCATGAACCGCCACCAGCGGGCTTCACGAGAAGCAATTTCGTCTCTCAGGTCACCATCTGAATATGCCTGATTGCCGATAATGTTAATTCGCTGAATGGTGGTTTTTTCACCCTCACTGATTTCGAAAATCAGATTCACGCGATTCTGGTCCAGCTCTACAATTTTGGGCTCAACCGTTGCCGCAAAACGACCCGACCGGCGATACAACTCGACGAGGCGCATGACGTCAGCCTGCACCTTGGCACGCGTAAATACGACGCGAGGTCTTAGCTTCATTTCCTCAGCCAGTTCCTCATCATCAAGCTTGTCGTTACCTTCAAAGGCAATTCGGTTGATGATGGGGTTTTCCTGCAGGGAAACGATGACAGTCTGGCCCTCAAGGCGAATAATCACATCGGCAAAAAGACCCGTTGCAAACAGACGTTTGAGAGATTGATCGACAATAGCCGGATCGTACACGTCGCCGGGGGCGATAAGCATGTATGAGCGAACGGTCTCGGGTTCGATACGTTGGCTGCCTTCAACACGGATCGTGTTGATAATGACATTTTCCGACTGCGCCGCAACGTCCTGAACTGGCATCAATGAAAGAACACCGAAGGCGGCAATAAACAGCGCAAAAACTGTGCGGCAAGCGCGATGCGACTTGATCAAATTCAACTTGCCTATCCTTCTTCTGTCTCGGCCATTTCAGGGGGTGTAATCGCGAAAACGATATGTGGGTTTGAATGAGTACTCAAGTACTGATGAACCTGTCAATGAGCCTTGTGACATCATTCCATGTAACAAGCAACATCAGCGCAATAATCGCCGTAAAACCGATGCGAAAGCCATATTCCTGGGCCCTCTCACCTAGGGGCTTTCTCTTGATTGCTTCGACTGCGTAAAACAGCAGGTGACCACCGTCCAAAGCGGGAATCGGCAGAAGATTGATGATGCCCAGATTAATGGAAAGAAGGGCCGCGAAATTGATGAGCGCTGCAAAGCCAATCAGGGCCATTTCACCAGATATTTCGCCGATGCTGATGGGGCCGCCCAGTTCCTTGACAGAGCGCTCGCCCATGATGAACTGGCCGATCGACTTTACGATGAGTACCGAATAGTCCGCCGTTCTCACTACACCTCGCCACAAGGCTTCGATTGGGCCGCGCTCTTCCAGTACAATTTCCGTACTCCAAACACCCAACTTTCCGACCGTTTCTGTACGGCCAAAGGTGCTTGTCGTCGTTACGGCTGTTGTTCTGGCGACAACTTCATTCACCACACCATCGCGTTCGAAGGTGACTACAATGTCACGCTCAGGATGCATGCTGGTATATTGGACAACATCGCGAAAGGTCGTGACACTATAGTCATCAAGAGACAAAATCAGGTCACCAGGTTGCAAGCCGGCCTCTTCTGCCGGGCTGCGCTCCACAATCCTAGATATCTCGCTGCTCATATAATCTTCGCCCTGGACCATGAACATGCCCGCGAAGATAAAGGCGGCGAGTATAAAATTGGCCACTGGGCCGGCTGCTACTACCAAGGATCGTTGCCACAGGGGCTTGAACTGAAAGCAGACGGCTTTCTCTGCGTCTGAAAGAGCTTCTACATCAGCAGAAGGCGTACTGGCTTCGTTGGCATCCCCAAAAAATTTTACGTAGCCACCAAGTGGCACAGCGCTGATTTTCCATTCGGTGCCTTGGCGGTCTGTTCTTGACCACAACTTCTTACCGAAGCCAATGGAAAAGGTGTCGACACGCACACCAAACCAGCGAGCGACCGAGAAATGCCCCAGCTCATGAAAAAACACGAGCACGGAGAACACGGCAATAAATGCGATAATTGAGATCACTGCGTCCATGTTTTGAAATCGCCCTTGCTAATTTCTTCTTGAAGCGCGTTGGGTAGCTTCGACGCGCGCCTTTGCATCCACTTCCATGACATGATCGAGGCTTTCCAAGGGTTCAATGCTGATGTTTGACAACACCGATTCCACGAGTTTAGGGATGTCTAGAAAAGCCAGCGCACCATTCAGGAAAAACTCAACTGCGACTTCGTTCGCAGCGTTCAGGATAGTAGGAGCGCCCCCACCTGTTTGCAAGGCTTGCCGGGCCATTTTCAAGGCAGGAAATCGATTCTCATCGGGTTCTTCAAAATCCAGCCGGGCGATACCCGCGAGGTCCAGTGTCGTAACGCCACTGTCCATGCGGCTGGGCCAGTTCAACGCGTAGGATATGGGGGTCTTCATGTCAGGTGATCCCAGTTGGGCAAGCACCGAACCATCAACATAGGAAACCATGCTGTGGATGACCGACTGCGGATGGATGATGACGTCAATCTGTTCTTTTTCAACGGGGAACAGGTGCCAGGCCTCAATGACTTCCAGCCCCTTGTTCATCAGGGTTGCTGAATCAACAGAAATTTTGGGACCCATAGACCAATTTGGATGTTTGACAGCGCGCTCTGGTGTTACACGTTCAAGGTCTACGAGGCTAGCCGACCTGAAGGGGCCGCCAGAAGCTGTAAGGGTAATTTTGCTCACACTTTCAGGCGCGTTGAAGTCAAACACCTGGTAGATCGCGTTATGCTCTGAATCAACGGGTAAAAGTGTAGTGCCATGTCGATTGACGGCGGTCATAAACAGGTCTCCAGCGCAAACGAGGCACTCCTTGTTGGCGAGACCAACTATGGCCCCTCTTTCAACGGCAGCCAATGTGGGCGCCAGGCCTGCTGCTCCTACGATGCCGGCTATAACTACATCGGTGGGAAAGCGGGCGGCTTCCTGCAGGCCGTCGGTCCCGGCCAGAACAGTGGTATTCGTGTCTGCCAACATTGCCGAGAGCGTATCTTTTTTTGCCGGGTCCCCGATGACAGCGATTGAAGCCGCGTGTTTACGGGCCAACTCGGCGAGTTGCGCCACATTGTTCTGGGCGCTCAGCACCTCTACATTGAATTGGTCCGGCGCGGCATCTACGAGTTTCAAAGAGCTCTGCCCAATGGACCCTGTGGCACCCAGAATGGTGACAGAACGTGCCTTGCGATCTGTACTATTCATACAAATATGGCCTTTCCATCAGCGGAAGAGCAGATCCGGCCTTAGCCATAGACCAATGACTAACAACGGTAGCGTAAACAAAAGGCTGTCAATTCTATCTAGCACGCCACCATGGCCGGGTATGATGGCGCCACTGTCTTTGACGTCAAAATGCCGCTTAATCATGGACTCGATCAGGTCGCCGATCTGGGACCACAAGGCAAGGCCCAGGCCTGCCAGCACTGCAAACAGTTCAGTCGTGACAACCAAGGCATCGCTTACGAGCCACGAGACAAGGCAAGCGGTGGACGCACCACCGATGAGGCCTGCCCATGTTTTTTTGGGGCTGATGCGCGGTGCCAGTTTGGGGCCACCGATAAGCGAGCCAGCAAAATAGGCGCCGATATCCATGGCCCAGATAATGGTTAGCAGCCAGATGACCGCTTCCCACCCATACACATCCTGGAACCAGACAACGCTGAGCACCGCAAGGCCGATATAAACTTGACCCCAAGACGGCCAGATAAAACTCAAGCCGCGCAGTTTGGACAGACCGCCCCCCAACCCTGCGCCGATGATGATGATAATCACGCTCTCAAGCTCATACCCCAGTTGGTATGCGCTGAGGCTGGCAACAAGTGCCAGAGCACCAACAACGACGAGCAACGAGGTTTTTACACCGGACATGGTGTGCCACTCATAGGTCCCGATGGCGCCAACAACAAAGGCCAAGGCCGATAGCCACCAATGACCGCCATACACCGCTGCCAAGGCAATGGGGGCCATGATAATCGCTGAGGCGACCCGCAGCACAAGCTGCCTGGGGACTAATCTACTACTCACGCTGGTTATTCTTTTCTGGCGCCGAAGCGGCGGTCCCGTTCAGCAAATGCATTAAGCGCACTTACCAACTTCTGTTTATCGAAATCCGGCCAATAGTCGTCAACAAACATGAGTTCTGAATAGGCAGCCTGCCAAAGTAGAAAGTTACTGAGGCGCTGTTCCCCACTCGTCCTAATGACCAGATCAGGATCCGGAATATCTCGCGTATACAGGTGCTTAGATATAAATTCTTCATCTATATCATCAGGATTTATCTTGCCTTCTTTTACGCCTTCGGCAATGCACCGCATGGCCATGGCCAGTTCTGCCTGACCGCCATAATTAATGGCTATCGTCAGCACCATGTCCGAATTATCGGTGGTTTTTCGTTCGCCATCATCTATCAGCTTGCAAATATCAGCTGAAAGCTGCGTTTTGTCTCCAATAATGCGTAACCGAATGCCCTGCTTGTCCAGCTCTTTGATTTCGCGCTGCAGGTACACGCGCAAAAGGCCCATCAGGTCTGATACTTCTTCATCTGGTCGTTTCCAGTTTTCAGAAGAGAATGCATAGATAGTAAGAAATTCAATCCCCAATTCCCGGCTGGCCGTAACAGTACGACGGACAGCTTCGGCCCCTTCCCGGTGCCCTGCGGCACGAGGCAGATGACGCGCCTTGGCCCAGCGCCCGTTACCATCCATGATGATGGCCACATGGCGCGGCAAGGTCGTCTCAGCAATGGAATGGGGGGCTTCCAGCATGCTTAGACCTGCATGATCTCTGTTTCTTTGGTGGAGAGTGCGTCATCAATTCGGGCGATAACACTGTCAGTCATTTCCTGGATTTCTTCGCCGTAGATCTTGTGATCGTCCTCGCTCATGTCTCCGGCTTTTTCCAGTTTCTTCAGCAGGTCCATACCGTCGCGGCGTACATTGCGTACGGCAACGCGGGCCTGTTCAGCATATTTGCCAGCCACCTTGCTAAGCTCCGCACGGCGTTCTTCGTTGAGTTGAGGAATGGGAATGCGGATAACCTGGCCTTCCGTTGCGGGGTTCAGGCCAAGCCCAGAGTTCATAATGGCTTTTTCAACTGCTGAAACCAGCGACTTATCCCAAACCTGAACACTGATGAGACGGCTTTCGGGTACGCTGACCGTTGCAACTTGGTTCAACGGGGTGTTGGCGCCGTAGGCATCGACAGAGATGGGGTCCAGCAAAGAAACAGAGGCACGCCCTGTTCGCAGCCCACCAAACTCTCGCGACAGCACGTCATACGCGCCGTCCATGCGGCGTTGCAAATCATCCAAATCCGGTTCTTCGGCCATGTTCTTTTCCGTTCTATCCTTGGATTATTGTGAATTTACCCTGACTGCTCAGCACATCGCGCAAACCGCCTTGGTTGCTAATGGCATAGACCAGAATAGGTATATTGTTATCCCTCGCCAATGTTATGGCGGAGGCGTCCATGACTTTCAAATCCTGTTGTAAGACATCCATGTAGGACAAGCTGTCATAAAATGTGGCGTTTGGGTCTTTTTGAGGGTCTGCTGAATAGACGCCATGAACCTGTGTCCCTTTAATGAGAGCATCACATTTCATTTCTGCTGCGCGCAGAGCTGCAGCCGTATCGGTTGTAAAGAAGGGATTTCCCGTGCCTGCGGCGAAGATCACCACCCTGCCCTTTTCTATATGCCGGATGGCGCGACGGCGAATATAGGATTCACAAACACTGGAGATGGAAAGTGCAGAGAGTACACGGGCTGGAATACCCTTCCCCTCCAGGGTGTTTTGCAGCGCCAGTGAGTTCATCACGGTTGCCAGCATGCCCATATGGTCAGCGCTTGTGCGGTCCATGCCTGAGGCTGCTACCGAAAGACCACGGAAAATATTTCCGCCACCGATAACGATGCATACTTCTGCCCCCTGATCGACGACGCTTTTGATCTCGTCTGCCACTTGGTCAACAACAGAAAGATCTATGCCAAACTGCTGCTCGCCCATCAGGGCTTCGCCGGATACTTTCAGCAATACACGTTTGTAGGAAAAGTCATCAGACATACAGTCAAACCCCAAGACGAAAGATACCAAAAGAAAAGCCCGATCCACGACTGCGGACCGGGCTGATCTTACACCATGCGTTGGGGAAACGGGTAGTCCGTTCCTGCATGTGGGGTGGAATTTTTTCTCGCTGAATGGAGAAAAACTCCCTTTTCTTTTAAGGAATTAGCTTCCAGCAGCGGCAGCAACTTCTGCAGCGAAATCTTCTTCCTTCTTTTCAATGCCTTCACCAAGTACAAAGCGCTCGAAACCAGCGATTTCGATTTCAGCACCCAGCTCCTTGGCGATTGCAGCAACAACGTCGGCAACTTTGCTTTCGCCATCGATGACCCAAGTCTGCGACAGCAGCACTGATTCTTCAAAGAATTTGCGCATACGGCCTTCCACCATCTTTTCAATGATGTTGTCAGGACGACCGCTTTCCTTGGCCTGGTCGATCAGGAAGTTGCGTTCATGTTCAACAACTGCCGGGTCCAGTTCTTCCTGCGTGATAGCCTGAGGCTGGGCAGCAGCAATATGCATGGCAACCTGCTTACCGAAAGCGGCCAGAGCGTCAGCATCGCCTGAAGACTTCAGCGCAACAATAACACCAATCTTGCCTAGGTTTGCGGCTTCTGCATTATGCAGGTAAGAGCCAACAGCACCTTCGTCGACCGACAGGGTTGCCGCGCGACGCAGGTTCATGTTTTCTCCGATTGTGGCGATCAGCTGTGTCAGTTCTTCACCGACATTACGCTCACCGCCTGGGTAAGAAGCACCATTCAGGCCGTCAATGTCACCGTCGGTTCCGATTGCCAGTTCTGCAACGGTGCCAACAAAGTCTTTGAACGTTTCGTTACGGGCTACAAAGTCGGTTTCAGAGTTCACTTCAACCATGGCTGCAGCGGTACCGGAAACAGCAACGCCTACCAGGCCTTCACTTGCCACACGACCAGACTTTTTGGCCGCAGCAGACAGGCCCTTCTGACGCAGCCAGTCGGCGGCAGCAGCAAGGTCACCATCAGATTCAGTGAGGGCTTTTTTACAGTCCATCATGCCAGCGCCGGAGCTTTCGCGAAGCTCTTTCACCAAGGCAGCAGTAATAGTCGCCATGTCAGATCCTTCTCTCTAAAGGTTGTAGTGCTTATTCAGCAGTTTTTTCTTCCGGGGCTGCTTCTTCAGCAGCAGCTTCTTCAGCGGGTGCTTCCTCTGCAGGGGCCTCTTCAGCAGCAGCTTCTTCGGCAGGCAGTTCTTCAGCAATTGGCTCTTCAGAAGCGCCGATATCAACACCGCTGGAGACCATTTCCTGCTGGATACCATCAAGGACAGCACCGGCGATCATGTCGCAATACAGGTTGATGGCCCGACCAGCGTCGTCATTACCCGGGATTGGGAACTCAACTCCTTTGGGGTCGCTGTTCGTATCCAGGATAGCAGCAACAGGGATGCCCAGATTATTGGCTTCATGTACGGCCAGGGATTCCTTGTTGGTGTCGATGATGAAGATGATGTCCGGCAGGCCGCCCATGTCCTTGATGCCACCCAGCGAACGATCGAGCTTTTCAAATTCGCGGGTCATTTGCAGGCGTTCCTTCTTGGTCTTGCCTGAAGTGTCGCCAGCCAGTTCGGTTTCAAGGTCCCGCAGGCGCTTGATGGAACCGGAAATTGTTTCCCAGTTCGTCAGCATGCCGCCGAGCCAACGGTGATTAACGTAGTACTGGCCACAACGCTTGGCAGCTTCAGCCACAACCGGGGAAGCCTGACGCTTGGTGCCAACAAATAGAACACGACCACCAGCCGCGGTGATGTCGCGAACAGCAACGAGTGCACGATGCAACATCGGTACTGTTTCTGAGAGGTCGATAATGTGAACCTTGTTACGAGCACCAAAGATAAATGGTGCCATTTTGGGGTTCCAGCGATGGGTCTGGTGACCAAAGTGAACGCCTGCTTCAAGCAGCGCGCGCATAGAAATTTCCGGCAATGCCATGCCTATTCTCCTTTACCGGTTAAACCGCCGCGGGTGTGGTCACATTATGTGACACCGGATCGATTTCCCTCATATGTTGGAGGGTTACCGCAGTCCCGCGTGTGTGCTGGGGCGTCGTTTATTCAGTTTATGCGTCGGATGCAAGCCTTTTAGCGGCTTTTCGGCGAATTATTCGCATTCTGCGGCAGAAATACCCTGTTAGTCGTGGGCGGCGCGTTCGACACTCTCTTCGGTCAGGCCATAACCCGCTTCTGCCGGGATTTTGAGCGTTCCATCTTCAATGGTCGGCAGGACCGTGACAATCGTGTCGTTTCGGGCTGCTTCCAGAGCATCAGCAACGCGGATTTCACGGCCCAGCTTCTCAACATTCAGACGTGTCGGGAACACAATTTCTCGCACACCATTGGCTTCGTCCTCCAGTGCAACAGAGGGGGCAATCCAGGTTGAATCCACTGACTCATTACCATCATGTTCTGCCTCATGGTCAACAGGTGCCGAGGCGACATAGAACATGGTGTCATAACGGCGGGGCGCCCCTGTTGGCGTAATCCAGTGAGCAAAGGGTACCAGAGCATCAACGGCAAGGATCAGATTTTCCTTTTGTGCCAACTCAGCAATAGTCATTTCGCCTTTGTCGACCTTGGTGCGTAAGGCAATAGCAATCTCATGACGGCGTTCATTGGTGATATAGCCCTCTTCGCCAGGATTACGCGCCAGGAACAGGCCGCATTCTTCAAACGCTTCACGGATGGCCGCAATGCGCTGTGACAAATCATCACATTCAAAGCCTGCAGGCAGGTTTTCTGCCGGAATGTGGTTGTCGGCGTCGTCAACCTTGCCGCCAGGGAACACCAATGCACCGCCCATGAATTTCATGTTGCGGTGACGTTCTACCATCAACACTTCCATTTCTTCGGGCTGGTCGCGCAGAAGCAATACCGTGGCGGCGAGAGGAATTTCCTGAGACATATTGTGTTCCTGAGGGCTTAGATTTCTTGAATATCCCGAACGCCGGTAACGGTATCGAGAAGATCTCGCACCTGCGGGGTGATTGCATAGCGCTGTTGAAGGGTGACCTCGACTGTACGGCTTTGGTCTTCAAGGTCAACGACCAGATGTACCATGCCGTTACCACGGTTACTGCCCGTCAACACGTCCTGAATTTCATTCAGGGGCGTTGGATTGTCGATTATTAGTCGCAGACCGGCACTTGCCTTGGCTACGACGGAATCCAGTGATCGCACCGACTGCACCATCATACGTGGCTGGTCATCTTCCAGGCGGGCTTCAACGGTCAGCACAACAGAGGTATTGGCTACCAGTAGTTCCCGCGATGCCTCCAGGGCCTGGGCAAACATCGTAACTTCGAATGATCCCGTTGAATCGGACAGGTCTACGAAAGCATAGGGCCTGCCCCGCTGTGATTTGCGTTCCTGTACGCGGGAAATCATGCCGGCGATCTGGAAACCTGTCGCACCCTGACGAATGCGCTTTTCAGCCTCGGCCCAGTTCAGAACATTCTGCTGTGCGAGTGCCTTTTGCGACGCATCCAATGGGTGTGCGGTTAAGAAAAACCCGACAGCCCCTTGTTCTTGCTGAAGTTTTTCCATCTTGGGCCAATCGCGAACCTGTGGCAGCGGAATACTTTCATCAACTCCCGTTCCCCCCATCGCATCGCCAAACAGACTGTCCTGGTTGGATTCACGTTCCCTGGTGGCGGCATTGGCGTGCTGCAAAATTGTTTCTATACCCTCAAAACTCTGACGACGATTATCATTCAGACCATCAAACGCCCCTGCCCTTACTAGATTTTCCAACTGGCGTTTGTTGACCTGGCGCGGGTCTACGCGCTTGGCAAAGTCTTCCAGGCTGGCAAAGGCCCCCTTCTCTGACCGTTCATCAACGAGTACCTGCATAGCCTGGGCACCGACATTCTTGACGGCAGCCAAAGCATATCGAATAGCCAGTTCGCCATCGGGCAGCGTTTCTACACTGAAGTCGACTGCGGACTTGCTGATATCAGGCGACAACAGTTCAATATCCAGCCGTTTCAGCTCGCGCCGGAAGATATCCAGCTTGTCTGTATTGCCCATATCAAGCGTCATGGAAGCTGCCATGAACTCTACCGGGTAGTTTGCTTTTAACCAGGCGGTTTGATAGGCCACCAGGGCATAGGCGGCGGCGTGGCTCTTGTTAAAGCCGTAGCCGGCGAATTTATCGACGAGATCGAATATCTGTGATGCCTGATTTTTATCGACATCCCGCTCGACAGCCCCTTCTACGAAGCGGGCACGCTGGGCGGCCATTTCTTCGATCTTCTTTTTACCCATGGCTCGGCGCAGCAAATCGGCTTCACCGAGACTATATCCCGCCAGGATCTGCGCAATCTGCATCACCTGTTCCTGGTAGATGATCACGCCAAAGGTTTCTTCGAGTACCGATGTCAGGCGCTCATGCATGTAGTCCGGCGTTTCTTCGCCATGCTTGCGTTTGATATAGGTCGGGATGTTGTCCATGGGGCCCGGGCGATAGAGCGCCACCAGGGCAATGATGTCTTCAAATTGGTCGGGTCGCAGCTTACGTAGCACATCGCGCATGCCGGAGCCTTCAAGCTGGAACACGCCAACGGAGTCACCGCGGGCCAACAAGTCATAGGTTGGACGGTCATCCAGCGGCAGATGATCGATATCTATGTCGATCCCACGCTGAGCAATCAACGCTACAGCCTGGTGGATGACAGTCAGGGTTTTTAGGCCCAAAAAGTCGAATTTTACCAATCCGGCGGGTTCTACCCACTTCATGTTGTACTGGGTAACCGGCATGGGGGACCGAGGGTCACGATACAGTGGGACCAATTGATCCAGCGGGCGATCGCCAATCACCACCCCGGCCGCATGGGTCGACGCATGGCGGTATAACCCTTCCAGCTTCATAGCTGTATCCAGTAGATGGGCCACCGCTTCATCCTGGTCCCGTTCTGCCTGCAGACGCGGTTCGCCCTCGACAGCCTCTTTCAGCGAGACAGGATTGGCAGGGTTATTCGGCACCATTTTGCAGAGGCGGTCTACCTGGCCATAGGGCATCTCCAACACACGCCCAACGTCACGCAGGGCCGCCCTAGCCTGTAATTTACCGAAGGTAATAATCTGGGCGACCTGATCGGGCCCGTCTTTGTCCTGCACATAGCGGATAACCTGGTCTCGCTTGTCCTGGCAGAAGTCGATATCAAAGTCGGGCATGGATACGCGTTCCGGGTTCAGGAAGCGCTCAAACAGCAGTCCAAACCGTAACGGGTCCAGATCCGTAATTTTCAGCGCCCATGCCACGACGGACCCAGCACCAGACCCACGACCCGGCCCCACAGGCACATTGTGTTCCTTGGCCCACTTGATGAAATCCGACACGATCAGGAAGTAACCGGGGAATTCCATGTCAATAATGATGCCCAGCTCATAATCCAGTCGGTCGAAGTATGGCTTGGCGACTTCTTCGCGTTTAGCCTCATCCATTTCTTCTGTGAAAACAGCGGCTTCCAGCCGTTCCCTCAAGCCATCGTAGGACTGTTGCTTGACGGCCTCTGCCTCACCTTCCCGACCTGCAGTGCCATATTCGGGTAATATTGGCGGCAGCATCGGTACTTTGAAGCCGCAGCGCTGGGCGATCACTTTTGTATTGGCAGTGGCCTCAGGCAAGTCTTCAAACAGGGCGACCATATCGGCACCGGACTTGAAGTAGTGCTCAGACGTAACGTGGCGACGGTCTGTTTGACCGACGTAACTGCCCTGGGCGATGCACAGCAGCGCGTCATGGGCTTCAAACATGTTCTGACCGCTAAAATAGGCATCGTTGGTGGCAACCAGCGGCAAATCCAGATCATAGGCCAGGGTCAGAAAATCCGGTTCAGTATGCTGCTCTTCCGGCAGGTCGTGCCGCATGATCTCGATATAAAACCGACCCGGGAAATAGCCTGATAGTGTCTCTGTCAGTTCTTTGGCATCCTTCAGATGATCCTGCTGCAACAGCTGTCCTATCGGGCCGTCAGGCCCGCCTGAAAGGGCGATGAGACCATCATTGTCCGCAGCAAGGTCTGCCAATTCAATGTGCGGGTCAGAAACGCCGTCAGAGGCCATATAGGCCTTACTGACCAGTCGGATCAAATTGGCGTAGCCTGTCTCATTTTGCACAAGGAAGACCATTTGGGCATGTTCTGCTGCTTCCTGCTGGGTTCGGGACATGCCTTGTAGGGTTTTGTCGTCGACAGTGCGAATGTTAAGCGTGCAGCCGATGATGGGTTGGATACCTGCATCAGCAAAAGTCGTAGAGTGCTCCAGCGCCCCGAACATATTGTTGGTATCGGTGACGGCAACGGCAGCCATCTTGTTGACGGTACAGAGGTTAACGATGTCTTTCGTTGTCAGCGCACCTTCGGACAGTGAAAAGGCTGAATGAACCCGAAGATGCACAAACTCTTGTGACACTGAAAGATCCTTCCCTTGTGTTCGGGCACCATATATTGGCTAGCCCTCGTTCAGCAGCCCATTATGTAGCACGATTCGCCTATCCATGCGCGAGGCCAAAGTTTCATTATGTGTCGCTATCAGGGCAGCGACACCTTGTTCGCGGGCTAATTTAAGTAATTCATCAAAGACGCGGTCGGCTGTTTTCTCGTCCAGATTTCCTGTCGGTTCATCAGCCAATAGTACCTTGGGTTCGTTGGCAAGCGCGCGTGCAATGGCAACCCGCTGCTGCTCACCGCCTGAAAGCTGTGCGGGCATGTGGTTGATGCGCTCTGCCAGACCGAGTTTTGTCAATAATTCTTCGGCTTTTCCGCGTGATGCATGTCGGTTGGATTGATTGATCAGGCCTGGCATGGCGACATTGTCGAGCGCCGTAAATTCCGGCAGCAAATTATGGAACTGGTAGACAAAGCCAATATCCTGCCGACGAATTCGCGTGCGTTCCCGGTCTCCCAGCCCCGTACAATCCTGACCGGCTATATTGACGGAGCCAGCATTGGCGCTGTCCAAGAGCCCGGCAATATGCAGCAAAGTCGACTTGCCCGCGCCCGAAGGGCCCAAGAGAGCCACAATTTCGCCCGGCTTTACGGCTAAGTCCGCACCACTAAGGACGTTCAGCCGCTTACCAGCCATATGATAGCTTTTGGCGATATTGTTTAACTCCAGGCCACTACTCATAGCGCAGCGCCTCTACAGGATCGAGCCGAGAGGCCCTCCAGGATGGATAGAGTGTGGCAATGAGGCTCAAACCCAGTGCCAGCCCGACGGTAAACAACACTTCACCCATATCCGTCTCCGACGGCAGCGCTTCAAGACCGTAAACATCTGGTGGAAAAAACCGCATGTTGAAGACGTCGCCCAGGAATTCCAGGATCGGTTCTCGGAAATGCAGCAGCAACAAGCCCAGGGCTGTACCGGCAGCGGTTCCAACAACACCCATAATTCCCCCACAGAGCACAAATATACGCATAACCGAGGGACTACTGGCCCCCATCGTGCGCAGCACGGCGATATGCTTGCGCTTGTCCTTCACCAACATGATGAGGCTGGACATGATATTGAAAGCAGCCACGAAGATAATCAGGGTCAGGATAACGAACATCGTATTGCGTTCTACCTCGAGCGCCCCGACAAAACTGGCATTGAGGTCCCGCCAGCTCATCACACGGGTTGTAAACGGCATATTGGGTATCAGGTCCAGTTGCACCCGTTCCGCATGTTGCGGGCCAGACAACTCAACATCCAGACCGCTCACCGCATTTTTGAGTTTGAAGTGAATCTGGGCCTGTTCCAACGGCATGAAGATATAGCCGGCATTGTACTGATACATACCGATCTTGAAGAGGCCGACGACCTGGTAGTCCCGCATCCTCGGCGTGCTGCCGAAAGGCGTTTCAGTAGCCTGTGGTGCGATCAGGGTCAGTACGTCACCCACGACAAGGCCCAACTGCATCGCCAGATGTTCGCCCACGATGATGGCGTCATCACCCTGAAAATTTTCAGCGTCGCCAGCTATCAGGCCGGTCGTTAATAGTTCGTGATCAGCAAAATCTTCAGGCCGAATACCGCGAACAATGGCGCCCGTTGCGCGCTCATCAATACTGGCCATCACCTGGCCTTGCACCATGGGGCGTACGTCTACAACGTGCTGGTGCCCGTCAATCTCAGTGACCAGGCGTTCATAGTCCCGAATACCGTCAGCACTGCCCTGCACCAGCAGATGTCCATTGATCCCGATAATCTGATTGATCATCGTAGCCTGAAAGCCGTTCATAACAGACATCACAACGATGAGAACAGCAACGCCTAACGCAATGCCGATCACCGACAATGCAGCAATGACGGAAACAAACCTTTCATCCCGATGGGCGCGCAGATAGCGCCTGGCAACAACCCATTCGAAAGGTTTGATCAACATTCAGTGCCCCCTAGCCTGCTTCAGTCAGTCGCGCAATGGCTTCATCGGGTGCAACGGTCTCCATCTCGCCACTGGCGCGGCTCTTCAGCTCAACAATGCCTTCTTTCAAGCCACGAGCGCCAATCACAATCTGC
>JAURPT010000138.1 GCA_030836535.1 Alphaproteobacteria bacterium | reverse complement strand
GGTGCCAATGCCCAACCCGGCCAGGATCACCAGACCGATCTGGAAGCGGCTGACAGAACCGGGCCCGGTTGCCAATAACAGTGGCACCATAGCCACCAACATGGCAAAGGTTGTCATCAGGATTGGTCGCAAGCGAATAGACGACGCGCGAATAACCGCATCCCGTTTCGACAAGCCATCATTCAGCTGTAGATGGTTGGCGAAATCCACGATGAGAATACCATTCTTGGCGATCAGCCCGATCAGTGTGATCATCCCAACCTGGGTGTAGATATTCACACTGGCAAAGCCCAGCGTCACAAAAATCAACGCACCGGCAATCGACATCGGCACCGAGATCAGGATGATCAGCGGGTCACGCCAGCTTTCAAACTGGGCTGCCAGCACCAGATAGATAATCACCAGTGAGAGGAAGAAGGCCGTAATCAGAGCACTACCCTGCTGGATGTATTGGCGTGACTCACCGGCGAAGTCGTAGCCGAATTCCTCTGGGAACATTTCTGCCGCTTTTTCTTCCAGATAGGTCAGCGCATTACCCAGCGTTACCCCTGGCATGGGAACGCCTTCCACCACCACAGCATTTAGCTGCTGGAACTGGGCGCGTTCCGTTGGCTCAACCATCTGCTCAAAGCGTACGAGATTGGACAGCGGCACCATATCACCCGATGACGCACGGACATAATAATCGTCCATCAGCGCATGGTTCTGGCGATAGATACGCGCGACCTGGGGGATCACCTCATAGGAGCGCCCCTGCAGCGAGAAACGATTCACATTGTTGTCACCCAACATGGTTGCCAGGCTACGCCCGATATCTTCCATATTGATGCCAAGGTCACCAGCGCGGTCACGGTCAATGATCACCTTGGTGCGTGGCAACGTCATCTCAATCGTCTTGCGCATAAAGATGAAATTACCGCTCTGCATACCTTCGCCGATCACCCGGTCGGCCAGTTGTACAAGCTGGTCATGCCCCTGGTCACTGGTAATCACAAACTGAACCGGCAGGCCACCAGCCGCACCCGGCAGGGTCGGCCGCTGGAACAGAACGATGTCGAGACCAGCAATCTTGCTGAGCTTTTCCTGTAGCTCTGCGGTGATTTCCGGTTTCTTTCTGTTCTGTAGTTCTTCTGGCAAGTGCCCACGTTCGTCCGGTGTCAGGAAGCGCATGCCGCCAAAGGTCAGTGCCGGTGTGCCGCCGCCGCCAATCATCAGGAAGCTGCGCAGATATTCCGGGGTTGAGGCCATGGCCTCCACCACTTCTTCCGCATAGGCCTTGGTATATTCAATGGTCGCCGTATTCGGCGCGCGCACCATGACATTGTGGAAGTTGGCTACCTCCTTGGGCGCCAGTTCAGACGTACTGGTCACAAACATGAAGTAGATGCTGGTGACCACGACAGCTGCGAACATCATGGTGACAGGCTGTGCGTTCAACGTACTGCCCAAAGCGCGCCGGTAGACAGCAGACAGGCGCTCGAAGAAGCGTTCCACCATGGCTTCAAACTTGCCAGGCTCTTCGTCATTTTGCAGCACTTTGGCAGACAGCATGGGTGACAGGGTCAGTGCCACAATACCGGAAATCAGCACCGCCCCGGCCAGGCTGAAAGCAAATTCCGTAAACAGAATGCCAACGAGCCCGCCCATAAAGCCAATGGGCGCATAGACCGCCAGCAGCGTCGTCGTCATGGAAATAATCGGCATCGCCAATTCTCGACCGCCTTTAAAGGCCGCCTGAATGGGCTTCTCCCCCTCCCGGATATGCCGGTGGACATTCTCCACCACAACAATTGCATCATCGACCACGAGCCCGATTGCCAACAGCATGGCCAATAGCGTCAGCAGGTTGATGGAGAAGCCGAACAGGAACATAAGGAACGCACTGCCGATCAACGACAGCGGTACCGAAACAGCTGGCACAATGGCCGCATGCCATGACCCCAGCGACAGATAGATAATGAACAACACAATCAGCACAGCTTCAGCCAGGGTGGTGAACACCTCGGCAATGGATGCTTCAATATCTTCGCTTGTGTCGTGCACAAGGCTGACGTTCAGGCCAGACGGCAACTGCCGTTCAATCTCCGGCAGGGTGCTGCGCACATTTTCTGCTACCGTCAGCGGGTTGGCGCCGGGCGCTAGTTCAATGCCGACCATGATGGCCATCTGGCCGTTATACCAACTGGTCAGACTATAGTTCCGGGCACCCAATTCTACTTCACCGACCTCACGCAGTCGGACCAGCGTATTGCCGTCTTCACGCACCACGAGGTCGCCAAATTCCTGCTCGGAAGAAATACTGGTCGATGCCGCCAGGTTGACCGAGACCATGTCACCCTTGGTACTGCCGACGCCCGCCAGGAAGTTGTTGCGACGCAACGTGTCGTGCACATCGGTGGCCGTGACGCCCAGTGCCGCCATACGAACGGGGTCGAGCCAAATACGCATGGCAAAAGACTGGTCGCCGTTCGAGTCCGCCTTGGAGACACCTGGTATAGCTTGCAATTTCGGCTGGACCGCGCGGCGCACATAGTCGGTAATTTCAGGCGGTGTCATTTCATCGCTGTAAAACGCGATAAACATCAGCGCCAGTGTGCCGCCGGTGCCAGAGAAAATAACCGGATCTTCAGCTTCCTGCGGCAGCACATTACGCTGACTGGCCACCTTGGTCTGAATTTCTGACAGGGCCGCATGGGGGTCGTAGTTCAACTTCATGTGCACGTCGATCTGCGACCTGCTTTGGGTCGAATTCGACTTGATAAAGTCAATACCTTCTGCCTCGGAAATAGCCCGCTGCAAAGGCGAGGTGATGTAACTTTGGATCAGCTCTGCATCCGCACCGGGGTAGAAGGTGTTGACCGATACCACGGTGCTTTGCGTTTCAGGATATTCACGCAGGTCGAGCAGCATGACAGAACGCAGCCCCACCACGAGGATGAGGAGACTGACCACACTGGCCAGAACCGGCCGGCGGACAAATATGTCGGTGAACATCATGGCGCGACAATATTCCGTGGCAGTTCAACAGAATTGTTGATGGAGATGAACTGGCCATTGCGCAGTTTCATCTGACCAGTGTTGACGACACGGGTTCCCGCTTCAACGCCACTGATGATTTCGATACGGCCTTCGCGTATCCGACCGGTCTGCACCAACTGGCTTTCCGATGTCAGTACATCGGCACCGCTTCGATCCTTGTTGCCTTCAACGATCAACCAGACCGAATTGCCATAGGGCAGAAAGCTGACAGCCGTTTGTGGCAGGGTCATGACTTCAGCAGCACCACCGACAACGATAGAGATCTGCACAAACATGCCTGGCCGCAGTGTACCTTCAGGATTGTCGAAAGTGGCCTGCACCATCACGTTCCGGGTTGTTTTTTCAACCTTGGGGCTAACAGCCGTGACGACGCCATTATAGATTTCACCTTCCAGGGCAACCCCTTCAATATGGACTGTCTGCCCGTTCTGAACATCGTTCAGGAAGCGTTCGGGGACAGAGAAGTCGGCGAAAATCTTGTCCAGGTTCTGCAGAGTCACAATTTCTGTGCCCGGCGACACGAACTCGCCCAGATTGACCTGGCGAATGCCCAGCTTGCCATTGAACGGCGCACGGATTGCCTTCTTGGAAATCAACTCAGCCTGCGCATCAACCTGTGCCTTCAGGCTGTCCATGGTCGCGGTTGCCCGATCCAGCTGCGCCTGCGATACGGCAGACCGGCTTACCAAGCCTTTGGTACGCTTGTGGTCCAATCGGGCGGCTTCCAATTCTGCCTGCAGGGCGCGCAACTGGGCACGCTCGGTCGTGTCGCCCAGCTGCACCAGCAGGTCGCCCTTGTTGACAGGCTGGCCGGATTCGAAATTGATTGCTGTGATCTTGCCCGGGACTTCCGATGTTACCTCAACGCCCTGAAAAGCGCTCAGCCCACCCACGGCATTAATGCGGTTTTCCCACATTTCTGTTTCAACAACGGTCGATGAAACCGCCACCGTACGGGCAGGCATATTGGCCATAAATTCCGCCGTTTTATAGGCTACAAACGCCTTCCAGCCGAACACGCCACCAAAAACAATGAGAAGCCCCAGCCCGACAAGCAGGTAGGGCTTCAACAAAGAGCGTTTCTCGGGCTCAGCGCCCGGCAGATCAACGTCGATTTCGGTCATGTGGCCTCAGGCCTGCGCGCAGGCGGATTTTGTCATCATCAATTGGCCCTAGGATGTAGCGCAAGATGACACCAAGGCCAACATAATTTTCAAGCACGGGTGCAGAAATTGTGCATATGACCGATAGGTTTCACCCCTAATTCAGTATGAAGTCTGCCTCTGACGGTTCGCGAGTGCGCGCCCAATATTCCAGCAGCGAATGGGGCCAGTTCTGCGTTACGCGGCCTTCGGCATTCTTATACCAGCTGGAAAAGCCCGGCAGGCCCCAGGCCATCTGTTCATTGGCGGCATCAATTTCCTCGTTGAAGCTGTCATGCACATCCTCTCGGCAATCCATTGCAGACAGGCCCTTCTCCACCAACAATTTGATACAGCG
This sequence comes from Alphaproteobacteria bacterium, assembly GCA_030836535.1. Lineage (GTDB taxonomy): Bacteria > Pseudomonadota > Alphaproteobacteria > SMXS01 > SMXS01 > SMXS01. Next base: position 3,029 of record JAURPT010000138.1, on the reverse strand, counting down.
CGCGACGTAACGCACTTCACACTCAGAGAAAAAGATGATGCTGCCATTCACCACAATATTGGTGTTGGGGCCATACAGGCAGAAGAAGTTGGGAAAGCCTGGCACTGTCATGCCCAAATAGGCCCGCGGGTTGTCCCCCCAATGGTTGCGCAAGTCGACCCCGTCCTTGCCGATGATCCGCATGGGTGCCAGGAATTTCGATGCCGTGAACCCGGTACCGTAGACAATCACATCGAACTCATGCTCAACACCATCTTCCGTCCGCAGGCCTTTAGGGGTGATCTCTGTAATGGTGTTATCGGTCACCGACACATTGTCGCGCTTCAACGCGCCCAGCCAGGCGCCATTGTCGCGCAGGTTCCGCTTGCCGCCCATTGGGTAATGGGGCGTTGCCAGCCGCAGTAATTCGGGGTCATCCCCCACCTGGCTGGCAATATAATCCTTCGTCATGTTCTGGATCATTTCATGCGTGGCGCTGACGGAGTCGTCGTTGGATGACCACTCAGGGTCAACCTTGACCATGGGTAGCAGGCCCTCAGACGTCATCCAGAACAGCCAGAAGCGGTACCACTTGTCGTAATAGGGCACATTGTGCAGCAGCCATTTGATGTTGTCTGACACGGCATCGTGATAGTGAGGCGTTTCACTGATCCAGGGCGGTGTGCGCTGGAACACCGTTAGCGAGCCGCAATCCGGCGCGATTTCCGGCACAAATTGGGCGGCACTGGCGCCTGAGCCGATGACCGCAACGCGCTTGCCAGCAAGGTCAACATCATGGTCCCAGCGGGCCGAGTGGAAAGACGGTCCTTCAAAACTGTCGATCCCGGGCAAGTCCGGCATTTTGGGACGATTCAACTGACCTACGGCACTGATAAAGGCGTCGGCCTCCAGCACGTCTTCAACCCCATCGATGTCCCGCACAGAGATTTGCCACTGTGCATCGTCTTCAAGATAGCGTGCTTCGACCAGCTCTGTGTTGAATCGGATGTGCTCGCGAATACCATATTTGTCGGCGCAACGGTTGAAGTAGTCAAACAACACATCGTGGGTTGAGAAATGAAGTGGCCAATCATGGTTCGGCTCGAAGGAATAGGAATAGAGATGGTTCGGGTTGTCGACCCGGCAACCGGGATAGGTATTTTCATACCAGGTACCACCGGTCTGCGGGTTCTTCTCGATGATAACAAAGGGAATACCGGCATTCTTCAAACGAATAGCCATCAGGAGCCCAGACATGCCCGCGCCAACAATGACGACCTTGTAATTGTCCTTGTTATGACTACCCGCAGGCTGGTCGATTTTCACGTCGCGGCTATCGAAGCCAGAAATGCCCAGCTCTTCCTGCAACAGGGGCACATAGTCGGCGGGCACAGCCTCGCCAATCATGAAGTCGACCATCTTCTGCAATGTCGCGGCATCCGGGGCGGCAGGCAGTTTGCAGCCTCCATCCCGATAGGCAGCCAATGCGTCCAAGGCCATCTGGCGGACGCGGGCGCGTTCCTCGCGGCTGAGGTCCCCTTCCCCGTCACCGAACAGGCTTGCCTTGGGGCGAATATCGCCATCCATCAGGCTGGTATCACCGGTGATCTGAATCATCGCCATCATCAGCGCGGGCGCATGGGCCTCGGACAGTGCTGTTTCTATCACCGCATCACTATCGGTGATAACGCCAAAAGACTGGTCGCCACTCATACTCTCTATTTCCCTCGTTTTGGCCGTGTGGCCCTTCCCTGAATGTGGCTTCAGGTTATGGACAAACAGCGGACACAGCAAGACCGTGCGGCAGAGATAGTACGGTTATTTTGGAATAGTGTTTCTGCGCGGGGATTTCGCTCCCCCCAAAAAACCATTCGTACCTTGATAGAGGTCCCTCCGGAGGATTTCGCCACGCGGCCCTAAACAAAAAAGACTTGGGATATCCCAAGTCTTTTTGAAGCGCCTCGGCGGCGAAATGGTAGGCCGTGCAGGGTTCGAACCTGCGACATCCTGATTAAGAGTCAGGCGCTCTACCAACTGAGCTAACGGCCCATCATATTGAAATGATGAATAATTTTATCTTCCCGTTTTAGTCTTAGTCTCTTTTTAGTCGCTTTTTCAACTAACAAAGACCCGAACGGCAGCTTGCATCAAATCAAGCGAGCACTCTTATACACAAAAGTTCGAAATGTTGAAGACGTATTATTGCGGTTCGGCTGCATATAGCCGGAACATTATAATCAACAATTTGTAGTCTACACATCACCGCTACAGTGTGAGCCATGCCCCCAATTTGCGTCACGATCTGGGTTTGAAAATTGACAGAAATTGAATGTATGCTTGTATTTTGATACGGGCACATAATCGGATTTAAGCGAAATGATTTGAGAGATTGACTATGAACACACCGTCAAAACCAAACTTATCTATCTCAGCCAGATTTCTCGGGCCCGTCCTTAGTCTTGATGGCGAACTCACAAAAAATGCGCAGAACTTAATCTTGGCTCGGAACGGCACTAGTAAATCATTTCTTTCACGCGCGTTTCGGTATTTGGATTTTCACTGCCAAGATATGGACCTGTCGGACGCAGCTAGAAATCTAGTCTCAGATGAAGCTCAGGACGGAAAAGGACAATTCACATTCTCTCGTGGAACGCAAACTCTGGGCGCTCTCCAACTAGGTAAGAATGATGGAACGGTTATTGCCCAGGCAACAGACACCATATTTCACGTGTTTTCTGAAGACTTCGTACAAGATGTGACCTGTTCCCCAAGTTCCTACCATTCATAAGGTGAGCCCTTGTTGCGATTGATGCCCGGTTTGGGCGGTTGGTGCAATCAGATAAGGGGTTAACCCCTTATCTGATTTTGCGGCGATTTCTGCCGGAGTTTTTCTGCCATGGGCGGAATGTGGCCTGACATGATTGTAGTCGTACTGCCAGAGCGCCAGCTCAATGCGGGCATGACGAACGCTGGTGAACAGGGTCTCGTTAAGGCACTCATCTCTGAGCCTGCCATTGAAGCTTTCGACAAAGGCGTTCTGGGTTGGCTTG
>JAURPT010000137.1 GCA_030836535.1 Alphaproteobacteria bacterium | reverse complement strand
GGGGACACCAGATTCTTTCAGTGGCCAGTGCACAATCATTGGAGCCCATCATTTGTCGGTGGCGGGGAGCCTTTGAATGAATGAAGGGGTTGCAGGTCGGGTGCGCACTGCCGGCGGAAGTGGAGAAGAGGCTGCGCAGAGAAATCCTCGGCGTCTGCGCCTTCGTCAGCGATTTGCTGGATTGCCTTGCCATAGGTCTGGCGCCGAATTTCGTGGAAAAACCTTACGCGGCCACCAAACAACAAGACAGGCGCCATGGTTTTGACGTATTCGTCGTCCACCAGCATGCCATTGGTGATTGAGTCGACGATGAAAAACAGACGGTCCAATCCGCTGTCGCAGTCCTGGGCATCAATATTGTCGTAGAAGGCGACGTGTGCCTGCTGAATGGCGGCGGTGAGCAGGTCTTCTTTGCTGCCATGGTGCAGATAGAGCGTCTTGACGGCCACGCCGCTGCGTTCTGCCAGCTCGCGCATATTCACGCCTTCATAACCGCGTTCTGCGATCAACAGGCGGGCGGTATCCAGCACATCGGCGCGGCGCTTCTGTTGTTTTTCAGAGAGTTTCTTCATGGGTAATTCGTGTGCCTTATGGGCCATTGGCGAAAAATTGTGCCTCTAGCTCAACGGTTTATTAGTCCCAAACATCGGCCTGTGTCGACCGATTTTCTTAATGGGGTGCTTCGGTTCCCTCTGAAAACCCTGTGCATGCACGCCTGAATGTTCGTGGTTTTGCTATGTGCGCTGAGTGTGTAAGATGGTCGTCGAACAGCTTGGGGAAATTACTGTTCAGGGGAGCAAAGTATGACAGACCCAATCCAACATCCAATGGCCATGGACGGCAAGGATATCCGCAATTTGCGGGGCGATCCGATCGATGCGGAACGTTATTTTTCACGCGACTTCATGAAGCAGGAGTGGGACCAGCTTTGGACCAAGATCTGGCATATCGCGGGGCGCGAAAGTCAGCTGGAAGAGGCGGGGGATTATCTCGTCCATACTTTCATGCGAGAAAGTGTCATTATCGCCAAGCAACATGATGGTTCGCTCAAGGGCATGTACAATGTTTGTGCGCATCGGGCGCAGCGACTCGTGTGGGATTCAGGCTCGCTCGACCAATTTTTCTGCCCCTATCATGGCTGGACATTTGACCTCGATGGCACATTGATCGACTTGCCGGACCGCGACGACTACCCCCAGGGCGACCCCTGCGGCAAGGTCAACCTGATCGAGGTGCGTGTGGCCACCTGGGGAGGCTTCGTGTGGTACACCATGGATGATGACGCGCCCGAATTGCTGGACTATCTGGCGCCGCTGCCAGACCTTTATAAAAACCACCCCATGGAAAAACTCCTGCGGGTGAAATGGGTTAAGGTCGACCTCGACTGTAACTGGAAGTTCTGGTCCGACAATTTCAATGAAAGCTATCACACCCGTACGGCACACAAACAAGTGGCGCCGACGATTGACCAGGACCATTTCACCTCTCGCTATGAAATGTTCCCCAATGGCCATGCGCGAATCATCCAGATGGGCCGCCCCAGCCTGCGCGACCGGGTGCCCGCAGGCGAACACCACCCCTTTGACGACGTGTTGCGCGCGTGGGACATCGACCCGGACCAATACCCGGACTACGAAACCAAGGCCATGCAGGGTTGGCGCGACCTGAAAGACGCCAAAAAGCGGCTTTGGAAAGAAAAAGGCCACCTGCATTACGAACATATGAACGACGAAGATTTGACGGAAAGCCCGTTCACTCACTGCTTCCCGAATATCTCCTTTGGCACGTCAGCAGACGGGGTGGCGCTGTTTCGGTGGGAGCCACACCCGACCGACCCCGAAAAATGCGTTTTCGACTATTGGGTCATGACCTATCCCATCGAGGGCGAAGAGAGTTATGTCGGCCGCACGGCCACCGTTGCCGTTGACGTGAAAGAGGCCGAATTAGAACATATGAGCTATGATGGCGGCAAAGGCATTACCGATGAAAGCCTCATTGATTCAGTGGTTTACCAGGACTGGTCGTTGAATGCCGGGCAAACCGAAGGCTGGCACAGCAGGGGCTATCAGGAACCCTATATGGCTGCCCAGGAAAGCCGCGTGCGCAAATGGCACGAAAACCTCAATGACTATCTGGCGGGCAATCCGCCAGGGCGGTAGGGAAGGAAGGGCGTCACTATTTTTGCGCCCCTTGAGCCGTCACTAAAACCACACTTTGTGGCCCACTATAAAAAGAAAGCTTATTGGAATACTGGCATAGGAAATTACTGTTTGGGGCGGCGATAACCCTTTTCGTCGCCCTGATGATGTGGCTCGACGACAATGCCATCAGAGCCTTCGTCGGCCTTATGTCTGCGGTCGTATTTCATTGGCTCTTTAACCTGCTGTTTTCAGGTAGGGGCGTGAGGCGGGATTTGCCGATATCAGAAGAAGAGACGGGGGAATAGGTATGACTCCAGCCATACTGTGTAAATCATAGCGAACAGGAAGGCTTGGACTTGTTTTGACAGCCCTTTTACAAGCGTGAGGGCATATAGCGTTCCAATGCATAATGCGTTCATTAAGTTATTGAAAAAAATTCATATGTTGAACCTATGCCAGAGGCCAAGCATACAAAAACCAACCACAGAACGTGTAGAGACAAGAGGGGCAGAATGACAGCGTTTGCCCCGTTTATGAGCGTGTCCTGCGGCTGTACCACAGCAGCTTGATACAGCTTTGTGAACGTGATCGACGAAATTGCGTAGCCTACTGGTCCCAGCACAGTCAAAAGCATCACCGTTGGCAACGAGCCGAGAAACTCTCTACCCCTTACTTCATGCCCCTCAATTCCAATGAGAATATCTAGCGTCAGGAGAATGGCAACGCCCAAAACTATGAAGAAACGATCAGAGTTCAAATTAGCTGCTGCCTATAATTTACTTATTAATTTGTAAGACTCATCACACGGCGAGGCCGCTGATGTCAATTGCCTCCGCCAGTATCAGCACACCGTCGCCCAGCTCATCCCGCCGCGTGTGCTTAAAGGCCTCAAAGTCGCCAGCAATCATTTGCCAGGTGTAGAAGTGCTCTTTGCCGTCGATCATCTGCCTGGCAGGGCTGACACCGAGAGGGATGATGTGGAAAGGCGCATCCTGCCTCTCTTTGTCCCACAGGTGCTGGTCGATGAAGTGTAGATAGTCCTCAAACTTATCACCGATCACCAGATCAATGAAGGCGATACAGCTTTCCTGTGTCGCGCCAATTTGTCGGAGCATTTCTGTTGCAAACAGCCCGCCGGTCCAGCGGCAGTTGATCTCTGTGGCGATAAAGTCTGCCGTATCGTTGCGGATGAAATAATCCACCCCGCAAATCAGGCCCTCGGGCGCGCTATAACCCTGCCTGCGAACATAGTCGCCAACCCGCAACAGATGTTGCTCATGGGCGGCGGGCACCTCGACATTGGGACTGATATAATTGCCGACCCACACCCCGTCGGAAAACAGGATCTTGCGAACATTGGAAATTGAAACGTCGTTGTCCCTAATCGTGAGGTCTGCCGTCATTTCCGTGAAGTCGTCAGGGTCCAGACGCTGTTGCAGAAGGACCTGCCAGTCGTCATTGAATTCCGTGACATAGTCCACCACCTCGGTAAGGCTGCCCGCCCGGATAACATTGCGCGAGCCACCCATGCCCAAGGTTTTAACCATGATGTCATTTTCATGCCTGGCCATGAACACCGCGACATCCGGACCATAAAGCTGGCCTTTGGTGGTCACCAGCGTGTCTGGAACGGGGATGCCAAAGCCCGGCGCGTTCTCGGCAAAGTGGAACTTGGAATTCACATTCTGGCTGATGGCATAGGCCTGGGGGTCCTTGTGCAGCACGCTGTTGGCGCCGGTGGTCATGTAAAGCATGATGCTGTCCGTGTCGGGCAGGGCGGCGGCGATGGAGTCGTAATAGCCTTTAACCGGGTGCAAATGGCAGTACTCGGCGGGGATAGGTGTCGCCCCCATGCGCGTAAAAAATCGCGGCATAGCGTTCAAGCACTTCTGGCCACGGGGCCTCGCCAAATTGTTCATACAGCATGATATGGTCTGCCGGCTTAACCAGCCCCATTTGAGCCATCTGCAAGAAGCCCACCATGCTTTGGCTTTCGGCTTCATCGCGCTTTTGCCGTTCGGTCAGATTATCCGGGTCAAAATGCAAAGATGCATCATCGGATGTCACCACGAAGATGGTGCTCATTGTCTGGCCGGGGATGAAGGGAGCAGCGCGCATGGCTGGTTTTCCTGATGGTTGAAATTGCTATTGGGCAGGGTGCGTTGGGCGACCGCCGCCCGTCTGGCTGGCGGGGTGTCGCCAGTCTGATCCGTAGATCAGTTCCGACAATTCGTCTTCGCGCGCCCCGGGTGGCATGGGCTGGATGGCGCCACCTGTGCAGTGGGTAAGTTCGCCGATATAGAAGTCCTCGCCGTTTGAATACATATCGACCCGGATGGTCGGAAAATGTTGGCAGAGTTTTGTCGCTGCAGCGAGCATCTGGTCCAGATTGGCAGGTTTCTGCATGGCCGGGTGGCCCATCTCTGCGTCGACGGTCACCTGATGTTCAGTCCAGTCGGCGTGGAACATGCCGACTTTCCAATCACCGCGGCGGTCGATATCGACCTGGATCGCCCGTGGTTCGCCATTATAGCAGAAGCACTTGTAATCAATGACAGATTTGCTGTTGAACAAGAGGGGCTCAACGATAATCTTGGGCTCGAGATATCTGTAATTGGCTTCACGTACTCGGTTGTAATAGTTGAAATTGAGCCAGGATTTGATGCGTTCCCGATCGATGTCTTCTCCATCCTTGCGCAGAATAATCATGGCAGAAGTATGCGTTGGCTTGATGCAGCAATTATCCGGGAAGTCATAGGCATCTATTTCTTCTGGGCTCTTTAGAACCGCCAGCGTGGGGACCGGATATTCGGGGCCAATGGTTGCGGCAATGAACAATTTGGCCAATTCTTTGTCAGTTACAAAAACCCGCAATGGTTCCAAAATTTCATCGGTAGTTTTGATCCTGTACAGCACATCGTTGAAGCCGTTGGAGCTATTGGGAAAACTTTTTATGGGCGTAGACAAATTGCCAAAGGGTTATCAGCCTGTCGCCCGCCCGATTATAGGGGATCAGCCAGTGGCCCAGGTTCCGCAGGATGGTGAAGAATTTGTTCAATATCTGATGAACCAAAATACGTTCCTATGAACAACTACCGCAGTTCAATCACCGGACAGCGGTCCATCACCACTGTCAGGCCCGCCTGTTCTGCTGCATCGGCGGCGGCCTCGTTGATGACACCAAGCTGCATCCACACGCTTTTGGCACCGATGGCCACTGCCTCGGCGCACACGCCGCCCGCGGCCTCTGAATTGCGGAAAATATCAACCATATCAATGGGTACGGGGATGTCTTCCAGCCGCGCATAGACGGGCTGGCCATGGATGCTTTTGCCTTCCAGCATCGGGTTAACGGGGTAGACGTCATAGCCCCGGTCGAGCAGGAATTTCATCACCGTGTTGCTGTCACGCCACGGGTGGTGGCTTGCGCCAACAAGCGCGATGGTTTTCGTACTTTCCAGTACCTCGGCAATGGCCTGCGAGCTGTTGCGCGGATGTTTGGGCGTATCTGGCGCCATGCTAGTGGCCCTCCCAAACCGGTTCGCGCTTTTCAATAAAGGCGTTGATGCCTTCTTCTGCGTCGCGCGCCAGCATGTTGTTGACCATCACCTCGCTGACATAGCGATAGGCGCTTGCCAGCTCCATTTCCGCCTGCTGGTAAAAGGCGGGTTTGCCAAACGCAATGGCGAGCGAGGATTTGCGCACAATGGTGTTGGCAAATTGCGCCACGGTGTCATCCAACGCATTTTCCGGCACGGCGCGGTTGATCAGCCCCCATTGTTCAGCCTTGGGGGCGTCAATCATCTCACCCAGCAGCAGCATTTCCATGGCCTGCTTGCGGGGCAGGTTGCGGCTTAGCGCCACCATGGGAGTAGAGCAAAAGAGCCCGATATTCACCCCCGGCGTGGCAAAGCGGGTGGTGTCGGCGGCAATGGCCAGGTCGCAGCTGGCTACCAGCTGGCAGCCAGCAGCGGTAGCAATGCCGTGCACGCGGGCAATCACCGGCTTGGGGTAGTTGACAATGGCCTGCATCATGGCGCTGCATTGGGCCATGGTCTTGGCGTAAAATTCCCGGCCCCGGTCGTCATGAGCGCGGGCGGCGGTCAGCTCTTTCAAATCGTGCCCGGCGCAAAAGGCGGGGCCATTGCCGGCGATGATGATCACCTGCACAGCAGGGTCTTCAGCCAGGGCAGCCAGCTGTTCGCTGATGGCGGCCATTAAGTCTTCTGATAGGCTGTTACGCTGTTTGGGCCGGTTCATGGTCAGGGTGGCCTTGGGGCCGTCAATACCGACCAGCAGGATGGGCTCTGTGCTCATGGTCGTTCCTTTGTCTTTGAGACCTTTGCCGTTGTCGCCAGAACCTTAGCACTTTTTCAGGTAGCGTCGACTGCTCAGTCGCACAGGTTTGCCTTGGTCAGGTGACCTGTCAATTCTGTCAGTGTTCGTGGTCTTGCGTTTGGTTATATGATTGACCCTTCAAGCTTGGGGAAGCTTTGACGTGCCTGCAGGGGCAGGCCAAATAGGGGAGATGGATCATGACAGAACCCATCACGCATCCATTGGCCATGGACGGCAAGGACCCACGCAATCTGCGCGGAGACCCTATTTCGCAGGAACGCTATTACGACCCCTACTTTGACAAGCAGGAATGGGACCAGATGTGGACCAAGGTCTGGCACATTGCAGAGCGCGAACAGCAGCTGGAAGAAGCCGGCGATTACATCGTCCACAACTTCATGCGCGAAAGCGTCATGATCGTTAAATAGCAGGATGGCTCGCTGAAGGGTTTCTACAATGTCTGTTCACACCGGGCGCAGCGGCTGGTGTGGGACAGCGGCTCGCAAGACCAGTTCTTCTGCCCCTATCATGGCTGGACATTCGATATTGACGGTACGCTTGTCGACCTGCCGGACCCAGACGACTATCCCCAGGGCGACCCTTGCGGGAAGGTGAACCTTATGGAAGTGCGGGTTGATACATGAGCAGGCATTGTCTGGTACACCATGGATGACGAAGCACCGGACCTGATGGACTATCTGTCGCCGATCCCGGAAATTTATGCACATCACCTGTTTGAAGAGTTGATCCGCGTACGCTGGGCGACCATCGACCTGGAATGTAACTGGAAGTTCTGGTCCGACAATTTCAATGAAAGCTACCACACCCGTACGGCGCACAAGCAAGTGCCGCCGATTATTGACCAGGACCATTTCACCTCACGTTATGAAATGTTCCCCATGGGCCATGCCCGCATCATCCAGATGGGCCGCCCTAGCCTACGCGACCAGCTGCCAGACGACGTGCACCATCCGTTTGACGATGTGCTGCGGGAATGGGACATCGACCCCGACCAGTATCCGGACTATGAAACCAAAGCCATGCAGGGGTGGGAAGACCTCAAGGAAGCCAAGAAGCGCCTGTGGAAGGAAAAAGGCTACCTGCATTACGAACACATGAATGATGAAGACCTGACGGAAAGCCCGTTCAACTTCATGTTCCCGAACATTGCCTTTGGCGCCTCGGCCGATGGCATGTCGATCTTCCGCTGGGAGCCAGACCCCAAAGACCCAGAGAAATGCACGTTCGACCTGTGGAACCTGAGTTACCCCGTCGAGGGCAAGGAAAGCTATGTTGTCTGCACCGACAAGACGCCTTCAGAAATGAAGGAAGCCGAGCACGAACACATGGTTTACAATGACGGCGAAGGCACGCCGGGCCTCGAAGACAGTGTTGTGTACCAGGACTGGTCGCTCAATGCGGGCCAAACCGAAGGCTGGCATTCCCGCGGCTATCAGGAGCCATAATTGGCAGCCCAGGAAACCCGCGTAAGGCGTTTCCATGAAATGCTGCACGATTACCTAAACGGTAACCCGCCGGGGCGGTAGAAATCCGCAGAAACCACGCGCAGGCAGATGCTGCAATTGACAGCGCTGCCTGTTAGGGCAACGATCCCCCATCGCTAGAATATGGCGTTGGGGGTTTTTGTTGGTGTTCGTCAGGAAGGTTTTGGCGCGGCTGATGCGCTGGCTGCACTTGGCCAGCATCTATCTGGTGCCGACAACCCGCTGGGGTGATCATCTGATCAGCTTCCTGCGTTTTGTGCGGCATAACCGACGGCTGCCAAATCAACCGAACGGCTACAACGACAGGTTCTATCGCCTCAAGGTGACGGATGAGATATTGAACCCTTCACGGGTCTTTGTTTCAGACAAGGAATTTGTGAAACTTTTTATACGAGGTGCGCTGGGTGAGGACCGTAGTGCCACAACCTATGCAGTTCTGAAAACACCTGAAGAAATAGAGGCTTACGACTTTCCACCAGATTGTGTCATCAAACCGACCCATGCTTCACAACGGGTCATTTTTCGCCAACATGGTAGCGATATCGATCGTGAGGAGATCAAGTCCTGGTTGTCGCTGGACTATTATCGCATTTCCCGGGAAGCCAATTATAAGCCTTTGCAGCCTAAGGTGATCGTTGAAGAATTGCTGTTCAAGGCGGTCGGTATCCCAGAATACAAATTCTAGTGTTATGACGGTCAGGTACGTCTTATTCAGGCCGACTATAACCGCCACTCAGATTGGCGCGCGCTGTGCTTTGATCGAGACTGGAACTGGCTGGACTTTGGCAGCTGGGAGGATATCAACCTCGATGAGGTGAGCAGGCCGGATCCGTTAGACGACATGATCAGGGCTGCAGAGCAGATTGGTGAGCACTTTAGCGATATTCGTGTGGATATGTTTGCACTAGGCCCTGACTGGCGCATTGGGGAGATTACGAATTGCACCATGAGCGGTAATTGGTCATTTGCTGATCCTGAAGTGGAACAGCGCCTCGCAGGGTTGATAAACGGGGAACCCTGGCAAACTGACCCATTGACAGGGCAGGCCCTGAAAGCCGAGCATGGGTCTATGGCAGAGGACGAACCAGAGCGCGACGATCCTGACGATAGCAATGTTGTGCCGTTTCCCAAAAAGCGACGCAAACGCACGGCGGGGCACGCCATCGGCAAACATTGGGTGCAGGAAGGCACCCGCAACAAGATGCAGCGTCACCGACATTCTGCAACGGAAACGCTGATCATTGCCACCGTACGCGTCCGCCGGGTTGAACGCACCGATATAGAGAGCGAGCTGTGTGACGCTCTTGGCGTTGCCAAATGGGAAGATGCCGACCAGGCCAGCGCCCAGGCCTGGCTTCGCGACAATATGGTTCGTCGGGATTAGTCTCTACTCTACACTCACCCGATAACCCAGCCGTGGGAAGTGTTGGACAATGTCACCTACGCGGTCGTCCTGTCGGTGGATCGAAATATGCTGGGCAGAGGCGCTTACAATGGCGCCGGTGACCGGGTCACGGTTCAGATCTGTTGAAGTGATGGAGACCAACTGGCCTTTCTCCAGCCCGTTTGGCTCGCCGTCTTCGATGGTTCCATCGAGATTTGGCGCGGCCGCAGCGGCAATATCCAGCGCCTGTTCGCCTGAAATGTCCTCACGGTCTCCATGGCCAAAGGCACCCATCCGCTCAAACCAGCCCTGCAGGGCTTTGTTGCCACCCAGAGCAAGCGCTGCGTCACCGCCCGCGCCCATCACAAAGAACCAGATCGGGTTATAGAGATTGAAGTCTGCCAGGCTGGCCGCATCGCCCATCAAAAAGTGGCGGCCGTCGGAAAGCTGGCTTTCCAACAGCTGCAAATGCGCCCGCAATTGTTCCTGCTGGAACGGGGCATTGGCCTTGAGTACTTCGACAAAGCCGGTCTGGCCTGTCATGGCTTCCCGGTCGGCCACAAAGGCGGAATCAACTTCAGGCATATTGGCGAAAACCAGCCCGACGGCAGCCTGAAAGATGGGGCCATCCGTCCAAAACAGGCTGGCGTGCGTTGCCCCTTCACCATAGGGGTGCAGGCTGGGGGTAGGGGCCAGGCGTTCAAGCACCCGGGCCATCAGCTGCGTGTCGCAATAGACGTCTGCGCCAATTTGCAATATCGGTGCGCGGCGATAGCCGCCGGTCAGGGGCATCAGGTCTGGCTTGGGCATGATAGGCGGTGTTTCAACAGCCTGCCAGGCAAGGCCCTTGAAGCCAAACATCAGCCTTAATTTTTCAGAATAGGGTGAGCCTGCATATTGATGCAGGATCG
>JAURPT010000136.1 GCA_030836535.1 Alphaproteobacteria bacterium | reverse complement strand
CGGTCCAGCTTTTGCAGCTGCCCGGCAAACCAGTCCTGCGGCAAGACGCCGTCATTATCGATCAGATGCTGGTGCACACGGCCCAGCAATTGGGCGTGGTCATCATCCATCACCTTGCGGAAATCGGGGATCTGGCAAACCTGCCACAGCAACTCAACAACCGCCGGGCCATTGACCCGGTCGGTTAGTGTGTTATCGCGCGCCAAAATCTTCAGGCTGCGCAGATCATCGGCTTCGCGCGCACGAACAAGAATTTCTTCGTCGGAAGACTTCTCCAGACTGCCGATCAGGCTATGGATGGAGCTGAAGTCCATCACATCATTGCGCCATTGCAGACGGTCTAGCCGGCGGAACTGGTGGTTTTCGATCTTGTCGATATCTTCCTGGTCCAACCCGGTGTCGCGACCGGCAAATTCACCATAACCGTCGGACATCACCCCGAATGTGCCGTCATTCATGTGGCGGCCGGCGCGGCCTGCAATCTGGGCCATTTCATTGGCCATCAGCCGACGGTGGCGCACACCGTCAAATTTCGTCAGGCTGGCAAAGGCGACATGGTTGATCGACATGTTCAGGCCCATGCCAATAGCGTCGGTGGCGACGATATAGTCAACCTCGCCATTTTGGTACATGGCCACCTGGGCATTGCGTGTGCGGGGCGACAGCGCGCCCATTACAACGGCGGCACCACCCTTACGGCGGCGGATCAACTCCGCCAGCGCATAAACATCATTGGCAGAAAACGCCACAATGGCCGACCGGCGGGGCAGGCGGCTTAGCTTTTTGGCCCCTGCATAGGAAAGCTGTGAGAAGCGACTGCGGCTTTCAAATTCCGCATCGGGCACCAGCTTCTGGATCAGTGGCTTGATCGTGTCAGAGCCCATCACCATGGTTTCTTCACGCCCGCGGGCTTTCAGCAACCGCAGGGTAAAGACATGGCCGCGTTCTTCATCTGCTGCCAATTGCACTTCATCGATGGCCAGGAAGGCAACATCACGCTCCAGCGGCATGCTTTCGACCGTGCAAATCCAATATCGCGGATTTTTCGGGATGATCTTTTCTTCACCCGTAATCAGGGCAGCAACCCCATGGCCACGTTGTTCGACCACACGGTCATAGACCTCGCGCGCCAACAGGCGCAGCGGCAGGCCGATCATGCCGGAGCTGTGTCCCAGCATGCGTTCAATGGCGTAGTGTGTTTTACCGGTATTGGTGGGGCCGAGAACGGCGAGAAAGCGCGAATGGCTGTTCTGGTTCATGTCTTCTCTAACTGATGGGGCGTGCCCCTGAGCAGGGGTACGGTCCCGTTGGCGGGCGACTCACAATCTGAGTCGTTGATGGTCAAGACTATGCCTAAAACCGGACCTGAACGGAACAGTCAATAAACAGCCTTTGTCTTCACCCGAGGGGTTCTCTATATGATGTTGCAACTCTTCAACAATTCAAGCGCGTAAGCCCTATGACCATTCTTGAAACTGCCGTCGACCTGCCCTGTGGCGTTGCCATTCCCAACCGACTCGCCAAAGCTGCGATGACAGAAGGACTGGCTGACCCGTATCACCGCGCCACGCCAGCGCTGAACCAACTGTATCGCCGTTGGTCCACAGGGGGCATCGGCTTGAACATCACCGGCAATGTGCAGGTGGATATCACGCATCTGGAACGACCCGGCAATGTAGTGATTGATGGCAATGGCGGGCTGGATGAATTGTGCGCCTATGCCGAAGCAGGCCGGGCGAATGGCACTGAGCTGTGGATGCAGATCAATCACCCGGGCCGCCAATGCCCGGCTTCGGTGAACCCGCATCCTTTTGCGCCCTCTGCTGTGCAGTTGGGCCGGAACGACGCTCATTATGGGGAACCGATCCCCATGACAGCGGAGCAGGTCATCGATATTCGGGACCGTTTCGTGAACGTCGCCAAGACGGCGAAGGAAACAGGTTTCTCTGGCGTGCAGATCCATGCAGCGCATGGGTACCTGCTGTCGAACTTCCTGTCACCGATCACCAATCAGCGGTCGGACGTCTGGGGTGGCTCGCTGGAAAACCGTGCCCGTCTGTTGCTCGATATTGTGCGCAGTACTCGCGATGTGGTGGGCCCAGACTTCCCCATCGGCGTGAAGATGAACTCAACAGATTTTCAGCATGGCGGCTTCACGCTGGAAGATTGCCAGCAGGTTGTGCGCTGGTTGTCAGATGCAGGCCTCGACCTGTTGGAAATTTCGGGCGGTACCTATGAACAGCCGGCCATGGTCGGTGGCGTTGGTAATGCCGCTACCTATGAAGACCCGCTGAAGGAGAGCACGGCCCAGCGCGAGGCCTATTTTGTCGACTATGCCAAAGCCATTCGCCCGGCGGCCACCATGCCGCTGATGGTGACTGGCGGCTTCCGCACCCGCGAGGCCATGGAGCATGCGGTCAGCGAGGGTTTGGTAGATGTGGTCGGGATTGCTCGGCCCCTGTGTGGTGACCCGGAAAGCCCCGGCAAATTGCTGCGTGGTGAAATCGACGCGCTGCCGGACTATGAGAATATTCTCGACGTTACAGAAGAAGACGCCCCGAACCTCAAGCCACATCAGCGCATGGCGCTGGCCGCTGCGGGTCGGCAGGGCTGGTTCTGCCTGAACATCATCCGTATCGGCCAGGGCAAAGAAGCCGATATGGACCTTTCCTGCATGGATGCCGCCCAGCAGTATGATGAGAATGAGGCCGCTACGAATGATAGAAGGCTTGAGGTTCTATAGGCTCGATTGGCTCCACAATTGACATATGCGCCGGTTTCAACATACTGCGCGCAAAATTGGCTAGACTGTGCGGTCACTCAATAAAGGCCGCCAAAAAAGGCAACGAACATGGCAGATAAAAAGCACACACTCGAAGAATGGTCCTCAATGGCGGAGAAGGAACTCCGGGGCAAGCCCCTGGAAGACCTGACCTGGGACACGCCTGAAGGCATTCCCGTCAAGCCGCTCTACACAGCTGAAGACCTCGAAGCCATTGGTTTTGAAGAGACTTTGCCGGGCTTTGCTCCATTCACCCGTGGTGTTCGTGCCTCCATGTATGCCAACCGCCCCTGGACGGTGCGTCAATATGCCGGCTTCTCCACAGCTGAAGAATCCAATGCTTTTTATCGCCGCAATCTGGCTGCTGGCCAGAAGGGCCTGTCGGTTGCCTTCGACTTGGCGACGCACCGCGGCTACGACTCAGACCACCCGCGTGTGCTGGGTGATGTGGGTAAAGCCGGTGTGGCCATCGACTCTATCGAAGACATGAAAATCCTGTTTGATGGCATCCCGCTTGATGAGATGTCCGTCTCCATGACCATGAATGGCGCGGTGATCCCGAACCTGGCCTACTACATTGTGGCAGCTGAAGAGCAGGGTGTATCCCCGGACAAGCTGGCCGGTACAATCCAGAACGACATCCTCAAGGAGTTCATGGTTCGTAATACCTATATTTATCCGCCGGCACCGAGCATGCGGATCATTGCGGACATCATCGAGTACACCTCGAAGAACATGCCGAAATACAACTCCATCTCCATCTCCGGCTACCACATGCAGGAAGCCGGTGCCACGCAGGTGCAGGAACTCGCCTACACCCTGGCAGACGGTATGGAATATGTCCGTGCAGCCATGGCCAAGGGTCTCGATGTTGACGCCTTTGCCGGTCGTCTGTCCTTCTTCTTTGCTATTGGTATGAACTTCTTCATGGAAGTGTCCAAGCTGCGTGCTGCCCGCCTGCTGTGGTCGCGCATCATGACAGACTTCGGCGCTCAGAAGCCGGGCTCCAAAATGCTGCGCACCCACTGCCAGACGTCTGGCGTGTCGCTGACCGAGAAGGACCCGTATAACAACGTCATCCGCACGACGGTGGAAGCCATGGCCGCTGCCTTTGGTGGCACGCAGAGCCTGCACACCAATGCGCTGGATGAAGCCATTGCGCTGCCGACGGACTTCTCGGCCCGTATCGCCCGTAACACCCAGCTGGTGCTGCAGGAAGAAACCGGCATTACCAATGTGGTCGACCCGCTGGGTGGTTCCTACTATGTCGAAAGCCTGACCAACTCCATGGCGGAAGAAGCCTGGAAGCTGATCCAGGAAGTTGAGGAAATGGGCGGCATGACCAAGGCTGTGGAAAGCGGCCTGCCCAAGCTGCGCATTGAAGAAGCGGCTGCCCGCAAGCAGGCCCGCATCGACCGCGGTGAAGAAGTTGTGGTTGGCGTGAACAAGTATCAGCTGGCTGAAGAAGACGAAATCGACGTGCTCGACATCGACAACAAGGCTGTGCGTGAAGCCCAGATCGCCCGCTTGCAGCGTGTTCGTGG
>JAURPT010000135.1 GCA_030836535.1 Alphaproteobacteria bacterium | reverse complement strand
GCGTAAGACAGCAGCCATTCATCTTCCAGGATGCCGTATCCAGGCTGGTCATTTGTCCGGATATTCATCGTTGTGACTCCAATTCAGGACGCAGGGCCTTGAAGGCCAGGCGTATACGCGACTTAACAGTACCCAGTGGCAGAGAAAGGTGTTCCGCGATCTGCGAGTGGGACATTTCTTCAAAAAAGGACAGCTCAATCACCTGGCGCTGGTCAGCATTCAGGGTATTGAGGGCGGCTTTGACATTAACGGCGACCTGTCGGTCGATGACGGGCTGGTCTGCCGTTTCAGGGGCGACCAGGTGCTGCAGATGGTCGTCTGCATCTACCTCGGGATATTTCTGTTTGCGGGTCTGGTCGATAAACCGGTTACGCGCAATACGGAAAATCCATGTCGACGGTGCCGCCTTGGCGGGGTCATATTGCACAGCCTTGCGCCACAGCGTGACCATTATTTCCTGCGCCAGATCTTCTGCCTGATCGGCATTAAGCTTGAAGCGCAAGAGGTAGGACTTCACCCGCGGGGCATACCAGCTGTAGAGAACCTGGAAGGCGTCCCGATCCTTGTCTGCGGCGATCTTTCGGATCAGCTCGGCATGCACCCTGGTCAGGTCCTGCTGGCTATCTCCGCCGCGGTCGGCTGTGTCATTCACACCGTTGATCCGTTCTTTTCTCAGCAGGCTGATCTTGGCGTTGGTCGATGCTGCCTGATGCCCATTGGCCCGTTTGCTCAGGGAAACAGTTTCCACATTGAAGTGCAGAAGTGTCAATGCCTTTCGGCTCATTGACCGCCAATCTTCAGTGTTTTGAAGGCGCGAATCGGGTGCCCCGCCCAACATTGGTGCTGGTTGGAATGCTGTTGCTAAAGCGGGCATGGGAACCCCTGTGCTTTGTTCGTGTACATGTGTCGCTTACGCAGGGGCGGCCATGGCGGATCATCCAGGGCATTTGACAGCAGGCGAGGTGTGATCATAGATGACTGAATGATCCGATCGTGCCATGGCTGCGTAACACCAGCACGTTTGAAGCAATCCCCCGAGGTCGCCTTGGCAAGTGTTCTGAAGATCCCCTCCCCAACACACACTTTGCCCGGGCGGCCTCACCCCCCCAAAGAAGGGGGATGGAAACCCCACAATATTGCAGTTATTGGTAGCGGCATTGCCGGGCTCTCTGCGGCCTGGCTGTTGCAGCGCCATAACAATGTCACGGTGTATGAAGCCAATGACTATATCGGCGGCCACAGTCATACCGTTGATGTGACGGTTGATGGTAAATCCATCCCGGTCGACACGGGCTTTATTGTTTTCAACCCGGTGAATTACCCCAATCTTGTGGCGCTGTTCGACGAATTACAGGTGCCCACAACCGCAACTGACATGTCGTTCTCAGCCTCAATGGGTAATGGCGGGTTTGAATATGCCGGTGGCAATGGGGCGGGCCTGTTCGCCCAGAAGCTCAATGTTTTTCGTCCGCGTTTCTGGGCCATGGTGCGCGGTATTTTGCGCTTCTACAAGGCCGCGCCCGAACTGGTGCAGGACCCCTCAATTGAAGGGTTAAGCCTGGGCGAACTGCTGGAACGCGAAGGCTATGGCTCGTCCTTCGTGAAGGATCATTTGGCCCCTATGGGGGCGGCGATCTGGTCATCGAATAGCGAGGATATTCTGGATTACCCGGCGCTATCCTTCCTGCGCTTTTTTATGAACCATGGGCTGACCCAGCTGAAAGACCGGCCTGCCTGGCGCACGGTGACAGGCGGCAGCCGCGAATATGTTGAGCGATTGACGGCTGGTTTCCGGGGCAACATTCAGCTATCCAAGCCTGTAAAGCTGGTTCGCCAGCAGGCGGTGGGCGTTGAAGTGGAATTGGAAAATGGCGGTCGGCAGACATTTGATCATGTGGTGTTTGCCTGCCATTCGGACCAGGCCCTGAAGCTGATGGAAAAACCCCTGCCTCAGCAGCAGGACGTATTTTCACGCCTGACCTATGCACCCAATAAGGTGGTGTTGCATGTGGATGAGACCCTGATGCCGCAGCGCAAGGCTGCCTGGGCCAGCTGGAACTATATTGATGACCCCAAAGGCGGCACGCCGGCTGTGTCATACTGGATGAACCGCCTGCAGCATCTGCCGGTGGAAACCCCGGTAATCGTCACCCTTAACCCCAACCGGCCTATCGATCCGGCAAAAGTGCTGGGTGAATTTTCATATGACCACCCGGTATTCGACATGGCCGCCCTGGAGGCCCGCCGCGAAGTCTGGAACCTGCAGGGAACAGGCAATATGTGGTTTTGCGGGGCCTATTTGGGCGATGGTTTCCATGAAGATGGCATTCAGTCGGGCCTGGCCGTTGCAGAAATGCTGGGTGGCGTGGCACGACCCTGGGATATTGAAGGCCAAAATGCCCGATTGGAGCTGGTGGATAACTTGCTCGACATGGTTCAAGCCGCGCAATGAGCAGGCCAGCCGCAAAGCTCTATGTGGGGGAGGTCTGGCACAAACGCTGGCGCCCGGTTACCCACGCATTCAAGTATAATGTGCTTTACCTGCTGGTGGATGTTGCCGCGCTTGATGCGGTAGACAAAGCGGCGCGCCTGCCGCGTGGTCTATCATTCGACCGGTTCAACCTTTTCTCTGTCCACGCGAAGGACCATCTGGCCGCTGATGGTCAGCCTCTGGGTGACCAGGTGCATGAAGCGCTGCAGGACAATGGCATTGATGAACGGGCAGATCGCATCCTGATGCTAAGCCTGCCGCGGGTGCTGGGCTATGTCTTTAACCCGATCAGCGTGTTCTACTGCCTGCGCCGTGACGGATCGGTGTTTGCAATGCTCTATGAGGTCAACAACACCTTTGGTGCCAAGCATTTATACGTCTTCCCGGTCGACTGGGAGGAGGGCGGTAGCATTGCTCAACATGGGGCAGACAAGAAATTGCATGTCTCTCCGTTCTTTGACGTGGCTGGGGATTACCGATTCCGTCAGCTTTTACCGTCTGAGCTTTTGTCTCTGGGTATTGTGTACCGGGACAGCGAGGGCAAGCCGCTGCTTTCTGCCAGCCTGCAGGGAGAAGAAAAACTCCTGACATCAAAACAACTGGCATGGCAATTCATCCGATTGCCCTTCCTGACCGTAAAGGTCACAGCAGCGATACACTGGGAGGCCATACGTCTTTGGTGGCGTGGAATATCCTTTGTTGGAGCCAAACCATCCAGTGCGCGCCGCGAAAACAGCGTAGCGTAAGACAGCAAAGACTAGGGAGTATCGCCATGCATGGCAGTTATCAGCAGACACAAGACCTGCAGACCGAGATTGCCCGTCCTGCTTTGCGGGAGCGCCTGTTGTCTGCTCTTTTGTCTCGGCTTGAATCCGGTGTTCTGACGGTACAGTTCCCCTCCGGCAACCGCCGCAGTTTCGTTGGTAGCCGTCCCGCTGGCAGGCCTCTCCTGCCGGCAGAACTGAATATTTACAATTGGGCTGGCCTGTCCCAGGCCCTGCGTCGTGGGGCCACCGGCCTTGCGGAAGCCTATATGGAAGGTCATTGGTCTACCCCCGATCTGACACGCTTGCTATTGCTGCTGGAACACAATATGCAGGCTCTGGGTCGTGGATTGCCGAAGACGAAGCTGTTCCGCCTGAATGATCGCTGGGGCCATCGGCGCAATCGTAACTCCCGCAAGGGGTCCCGTCGCAATATCTCGTTCCACTATGATTTGGGGAATGATTTCTACGAATTGTGGCTCGACCCCAGCATGACCTATTCGTCGGCCCTGTTTGAACATGCCGGTCAGGATCTGGAAGCGGCCCAAGAGGCGAAATATCGTCGCCTGGCGCAGGATGTTGGCATTCAGCCCGGCGACCATGTGCTGGAGATCGGCTGCGGCTGGGGTGGTTTTGCTGAGTTTGCCGTGCGGGAATATGGCTGCAAGGTGACAGGCCTGACCCTGTCGCGTGAACAGCTTGCCTTTGCCCAGGACCGGTTGGAGAAAGCAGGCCTGGCCGATAAGGCTGAGTTCCTGTTGTGCGATTATCGTGATGTTGAAGGCCGTTTTGACCACATCGTATCGATTGAGATGCTGGAGGCCGTAGGCGAAGAATACTGGCCAACCTATTTTGAGCGACTTGAGGCTTTGTTGAAGCCGGGCGGCAAGGCTGGTGTGCAGGTTATCACCATCGAAGACCACCGGTTTGAAACCTATCGGCGTGGTGCCGACTTCATCCAGAAATACATCTTCCCTGGCGGCATGTTGCCCTGTGACCGGGTGATGAAGGAACAGATCGATCGGGCCGGGCTGAAATTGAACTGTCAGCTCGACTTTGGCCAATCCTACGCCGATACGCTGGCGGTTTGGCACCACGATTTCCTGATGCGCCGCCGCGAGGTGCGGGAAATCGGTTTCGATGGCCGGTTTGAACGCCTTTGGCGGTTTTACCTGTCGTACTGCGAGGCCGGCTTCCGCCTCGGTAATATCAATGTCAGCCATTACGTGATGTGTAAATGAAATGCCTGGCCCGTTTGACCTTTCTTTGCGCGAGCCTACTGGTGAGCGCCTGTGGAACCACCATGACAACAAATGACTTCGCAAATATGACCCCGACGCTTGTGCTCGAAGACTATTTTGAGGGCGAGACCTACGCCTATGGTCTGTTTGAAGACCGCTTCGGCAATATTCGCAACCAGTTCACCGTCACAATTGATGGCCGGTGGGATGGTCAGACGCTGACGCTGGATGAAGATTTCATCTATGCCAATGGCGATACAGAATATCGCAAATGGGAAATCCTCAAGACCGGTGAAAATACCTATCGGGGGACAACCCAGCAGATTATTGGCGTTGCCCATGGCAAGACCGAGGGTAACAGCTTTCATTGGACATATAAGTTCAAGCTGAAGGTTGGGGACGCCATCTGGGATGTGAAGTTCGACGATTGGATGTTCCTTCAGGCCGATGGCGTATTGCTGAATAAGGCGCGCGTCTACCGCTGGGGCGTCAAGATTGGCACGGTGTTCCTGTCCTTTACCAAGAACGAAGCCGCCCTTGGTGCCAGCGCACAGCGCGACCGGGCCGTTGGTCTGCGGCTCGCTGGCGAATAAGCCTAATCAGGTTTACGTAACAGCCGTTTGGTCAGCCGCAGATACAAGCCGTAGGGCAAAATCCGCAGCAGTTTCATCACAAAGGCAAAGCGACGCGGGAAAGTGATCTCAAATCGCTTACCATCCAGTCCCTTGATCAGCCGTTCGGCTGCTTTTTCTGCAGAGATCAGGAAAGGCATGGGGAAGCTGTTTTGATCTGTCAGGGGGGTTTCCACAAAGCCCGGGTTTACCAGCCGAAGGTCGATATTGTGCCGCGCCAGTTCTGGCTGGAACGTCTCCGTAAAATTGATCAGCGCCGCTTTTGAGGCTCCGTAGGCGCTGGCGGGCGGCAGGCCCCGATAGCCCGCCAATGATGAGACAATCGCCACTTGGCCATGGCCGCGGACCATCAGGTCACCCAGCAGAGGCTCCAGGCTATTGAGCACCCCGAAATAGTTCACATCCATAATGGTGCGATGGTCG
This sequence comes from Alphaproteobacteria bacterium, assembly GCA_030836535.1. Classification (GTDB taxonomy): domain Bacteria; phylum Pseudomonadota; class Alphaproteobacteria; order SMXS01; family SMXS01; genus SMXS01. The sequence continues at coordinate 3,988 of JAURPT010000135.1, read as the reverse complement.
TCGACGCTGAAGGCCTCGACCGGTGTTTCGAAATGCGTGCCGGCGTTCAGGATCAAAATATCTGGCAGGCCGGTCGCATCCTTTGCCTGCTGCCAGGCAAGTGTCATGGCAACCTTGTCGGCAACATCGGCGGCCAGGCCCCGGAATTGGCCGGGCAGGGGGGCGGCCTCCAGTTCCAGTGCCGTTAACTTGTCAGCAGATCGCCCGGTGCCAACCACCGAATGCCCATCGAGGAGATAGGCAAGTGCAACTGCCTTGCCGATCCCGTCGCTGGCGCCGGTGATCCAGATAATCATGCAGGGCCGATGGGTGTGTTGGTGCAGTCCGTGCAACGGAACTCGATGCGGCTGCCGTCTGTGTGGTCGAACGCCATGCCACGCCAGTGGCCGTCGGCATCATAGAAGGTGTTGATGTTCAACTCGCCCCGTACCGCATATCGGTTGAAGGCAGGTTGTGGGGTATCCATCAGCGAGACCTCGACCCGGTTCAGACGACCCGTGATGGTGTTGAACAGGTGGTCGGCTTCAATGGCGACCATGTTCCAGTGATTGGTAGATGGGAAGGTGCCACGTATGTAGTCGTCTTCTGCATCAGCCGGTTGTTCGTTGCTCTGGTCATCGGCCATGCGCGTTATGCGAAAGCCGTCTTCTGTACGAACGGCCTGTGTCTGTTGAATGTCACCGCCGTCGTCTACTCGCGTGTGTACAGCCATTAATTCGTTCCCGCACCAGTTCTCTTCAGACTTGTAATGATAGCGGAAAACCGTGATGAAAAGAATTCTAACCCGCATATGGGTCTCGGCTGTCACCTGCAGCGCATCGCCCTGTCGGTGGAAGGATATGGTGTGTTCGCCGATCTTTTTGCCATTGCGCAACACGTCATAATGATTGGACGAGCGCGCGTCTGTATCTGCCATAGAGCCGGTCTTGGCGATGGAGAGAGTATCGCCACAGGCATAGGACGAGCTTGTATTGAACGCTCCAATGGCCAGCGCAGCGGCCACGAACAAACGATAAAAACCGGTAGGGGGAACAAGGTGCCTCAGGCGCATGAGGTTCTCCTGATTGTGACATGATCAGCGACTGCTTTCTCTACGCCTTCTGCCAGCGCTGGATCACCGCCGGACACGCCTGACAGCAAACTGGCAATCGCCGGAGGATAGGTCTATCGTTTTAACGCGCACGTGAAGCGGTGCGCGGGGGGATGACATGGCAGCAAGTGCCCTGGAGATTTTGGAGCACCTGGATGGAATCTGGTATGCGGTGGACCGCAGCCTGATGATCGAGGCGGTTTCGCACGACAATTGGTACGCCTTTGCCTGTGCCAATAATGAGACAACCAATGAACAAGCGGCCGATATTATTGGCAAGCCGTTGCTGGACTTTATCGTAACCGATGAGACACGTGGCTATTACGAAGCGATGTGCCAAGCCGTGCTCAGCGAAAAGCGCGACAAGATTTCCTTCGTCTACCGGTGCGACGCACCAGATATACGGCGTGATATCCGCATGACCATCAGCCCGCTGCACGATGAGCGCAATGCCGTCAACGGGGTGTTGTTCCATAATGTTATTCTCGCAGAGGCGCAGCGATCACCCATCGAACTGTTGATGAGCAACCCCGAAGTGCTGGAAGAGGAAGGGATTGAGACCGTCAAAATGTGCAGTTTCTACAAGGACGTAGAGCATGGTGATGACAATGACTCGCGGGAATGGATCACTGCTGAAGAATACTGCCAACGCGGTGGCTCCAGCCGGATTTTGCTGAGCCATGGTGTATGTCCCGATTGTCACGACAATCTATTGGAGCCGCTGATTGGCTATGCTGCCAGCGGGTGGCAGTCAGGCGTCTTCACCCATCCATTCAGCGCGATAGGCGTTGACCATCCGCTCAAGGCTGAACTGGCTGACATGGTCTCGTCCGCCATCGCAGCGACGTTGCCAGCTTTCGGGGTCGGTGCTTTCCTGTGCCAATTCAGTCATGGCGGTGGCCAGTGCGCTTGGATCTTGTATCGGCACGACTTTACCAAACCGGTCGACAATCAGGGCGCTGTCACCCAAGTCAGTGGTGACGCAGGGCGTACCCGATGCCATGGCCTCAACCAACACATTGGGAAAAGCCTCGCCTGAAACACTCGACAAGACTTTGATGTCGAGCGCAGTCATGATGCCGGGCATGTCGGACCGTTGCCCCAGGGGGATGACATGGTCCTGCAACCCGTGATCGGCGATTAGGTCCATCAGCTCCGTATTCTCGGTCGTGGCGCTGTCGCCAGCCAGAATGCAGCGCCAGGGCATCGGCGCGCTCGCCTTGAACTGTGCCAACCCGGCCATCATGTTGGCGTGGTCCTTTATGGGGTCCCATCGAGCAATCTGCCCAATCAGCAGCGTGTCATCTACGATGCCAAGGGCTCGGCGTGTTGTGTCGCGCAATTCGGCATCTGGTCGAAACAAGCTGAAGTCGTAGCCGTTCTGAATGGTTATCAGCCTGCTGTCGTCGTAGCCACGATCCAGATGCAGCAGACGACCCTTCTCCGAGCAACTGATCACCCGATGGGGGATCAGACCGCTCGTTAAGGCGCAGAGCTTCAGGACCAGCCGTGTTGCCCGGCCCAGTTCCTCTTCATTCAGATAGGAAAAATGCAGGCCCCAGCAAATGCGGGCTGTGGTTATCAGCCGCGCGAAAAGCCCGCCAATGAGGTCGGCGTGGTAGAGCCAGGTCTGGACGGCATCCGGTCTGTTTTCGCGCAGGAGGCGCCAGAGCTTGCGCAACCCGGAAAGCGTCAGGCGACCGCGCGGCATATCCAGCGCATGCACTTCTATGACATCGGCCCGTAGCCGGGGGCCGAATGCGCCTTCATCCAGCAATGAGATAACAACATGTTCATCAGCGGTATCGCCAACCACCAGGCGCTGCAGAACTGTCTGCATGCCGCCTTCCATCAGGCTGGTTGCGATGTGAACGACCTTCATCAATAACTCCCTATAAACAGGTGCACTATAGTGCTTGCCCAGCGCACAAGACAGCCTATTCGACCGCTGATAATTTGAAACAGTTTTTTCCATAATTCGTAAATTTGATAATTATTTACAAGTGGTTAGCATTGGTCCTGGGCAATAAGTGGACGATTCGATGCGGTCAACTCGAAGGACACTTCCACAGCAGCGGCAGAATGCCGCCAAGTCGGCACGAAAGACGTGGCATCACGCCTGGATTCCTGGCGGCCTATGGCCGTTGGCGCGGCGTTCGTTTTTTTCAGTTGTGCTGTTCAGCGCGCTGGCGAATGTGTTGTTGCTGACCTCACCCATGTTCATGCTGCAGATCTATGATCGGGTGCTGACCAGCCATTCAATCCCGACCCTGATGGCATTAGCCGCCCTTGCCTTTGTGCTTATAGGCTTCTTTGCGCTGTTTGATTTGGTGCGCCAGCGTGTATTGGTGCGCCTCAGCATGGTGCTGTATCGCCGCCTTGCTGGGCCGGTGTTTGAGCGAACGATGCATCGAGACAGCGAATTGGTGACAGACCAGCCGCTTAACGATATGGCCAGTTGGCGGCAATTTATGGCCGGGCCCGGGCCGGTGGCCTTGTTGGATCTGCCCTGGATGCCGGTTTTCCTTTTTATCATTTATTTGCTGCACCCCCTGTTGGGGATCATTGCGACCCTTGGCGGGGTGGTCATTCTGGCACTGGCCGGCTTGAACCAAATCATTGCCGCGTGCGCATCTGAGGGTGTGTTCGGCCCGGCTCAGTCAGCCCGACAGGTTGCCCGAACAAGTGTCGCCAATCATGACGCCTTGCAGGCGATGGATATGTCTCAGGCCATGGCGGCGCGCTGGCGTTCGGCCAGTGATGAGGCGTTGCGGTTCCAGTTGCCCGGTGATGATGGGGCAGGGGCGGTTGGTGCAGGATTGAAGGCAGTGCGGCTGGTGGTCCAGGTCTTGCTGCTGGGCGTGGGTGCTTGGTTGGTCATTGATGCCAGCATGACAG
>JAURPT010000134.1 GCA_030836535.1 Alphaproteobacteria bacterium | reverse complement strand
GTACTGGATGCTGAGCAAGAATTGCTCGATACTCAGGTGGAACTTGTTCGCGCACAGACAAGCCATTTTGTGGCCCGTTTCCGGTTGCTGTCTTCCGTCGGTCGGGTGACGCCGGATACATTGGGCATGACGGGTGAGCGGTATGATCCTGAAGTGTCTTATCGCAAGGCCACACGCCGCTGGATCGGCTGGTAGACCAGCAATTTGCTGGAGATCAATTGTTCTTTGCGCTGATTCGCGCTTTGTCCTAACATCAGCTTTCCACTGTGCATCGAGCATGCGCAGTTGCTGTTACGGTCGATAGGACAACAACTTGGCTAATTCCGGTTCAGATGAGGAAGACAAGGTTCCCGAAGGAGCCTTTGACCCCGATGTCCCCATGTCGGAAATCCTGGCGTCCATTCGAAAATCCATCGCGACTTCTGAAAATGATGTGAAAGAAGACGCCTCGTCGGGAGATGAGGAGACGTCTAGCGCGCATGAAGAAGACACGTTGCTCCTAACTGAAGAAGAGTCCGAAGAAGATGTTCTCGTACTTTCTGTCCGGGCTGATGAGATGGCACTGGATGAGCAGGAAGCAGGACTGGAAGAAACCGCCGAATCGGATGAAATCACCGAGCACGATGCAGCTGAAGTCGGTCAGGCAGAGGATTCTGATACCCTGGTTGGCCTGCAGGAAAACGCAGCGGCTATAAGTGAAGACCTTGTTTCCCTGGAGCTTGAAGACCCAGAAGGGGACATTGAAAGTCTGGTTGCTGCCGTTGAAGAAAGCGGCCTAGCTGAAGAAGATATTAGTCCTGACGAAGCGTTGTCGGCGGCATCGGCCGCGCTGGAGACGCCATCCCTGTCAGAGCTGGAAGAGGACAGTTCCCTCAAAGACAACACCTTGCCCAGTTACGAAAGCCGCAACGAACAAGCGCTTGAAGAAGGTTATGCTACGGTCGACGAATATATTGCTGAGGCAGGGACTTTAAGCAGCGAGGAAGCAGCCGATACGGACGCGTTGCTCTCAGGGATCGAGATGTTGAAGGAAGTTGGTGGCGCTCCGTCCGAGATGTTGGAGGATTCCGGACGTGCCAGTGGGACAGACCTGCCAGAAGAACTTGAGGGGCAGGAATTGGAATCACTGTCACTCTCGTCGTTGATTGATGAAGACGAAATTGAAAATTACCTCTCAGAAGACAAGACGAGCGTTGTCGAAGAAGAGGGCAGCACCCCAGAGCCGGTAGCCGACGATGCGGGTGAACTGGGCGTGGCAGACACGTTGGCTTCCATTCGGCAGGCGGTTGAAGAGGAAGTCGTAAATCAGGATGACGCAGGCGACGATGAACCCTACAGCTTTAATGATGACCCACGCTTTGCCGATGTAACCAGCAGCGACCCGCGCCAACGTAGCGGGCAGGACCCGTATCTTCGCCACTCTGCAGTTGATGACAGCGATCCTTTTGCGGCCAACCGCGTTGAAGAAGCCGCCAGTATGGACTGGGAGAGAGATGCCCAGGCTGAGGCTGAACCTGCGGCGGAATCCATGGCTGGTAGTGACGTTGAAGACCCGGCCTTGCCTGAACCTGGCAGTCTTTCAGCAGAAGGGCCAGAGGCAACAAGTGCTGCCTTTGAACAGTTGGCGCGCGGCATTACAGGCACATTGATCCCTACATCAAGCGCTCCATTGGGCGGGCTGACTGCAGCTGAAGCCTTTGCCGCAGACCTGATGCGCCCCATGATCCGTGAGTGGCTGGACGAGCACTTGCCGGATATTGTGGAAAAGCTGGTGAAGGCAGAGTTGGAAGAACGCGGCACAGGCGACGACTAAGGCAGCGTTCTTGCGCTGACGGCGCAAAAACTGGCCTAAACGGGGTGGTTTCCCGTAGCGAATTCCATTAAAAGCACGCCACAAAACAGACTGCAGCAAGACTGATCGATGCTCGATAAAACATTCCAGCCGCAAACGGCTGAACCCGAGATTTATGCCCGTTGGGAAAATGCAGGGGCTTTTGAGCCCACAGCCGACCCGGACGCGAAGCCATACACGATTGTGATCCCGCCACCCAATGTGACGGGCAGCCTGCATATGGGCCATGCGCTCAACAACACGCTGCAGGATATTCTGGTGCGCCTGCACCGGATGCGTGGTGAAAATGTGCTGTGGCAGTCGGGTACAGACCATGCGGGCATCGCCACCCAGATGGTGGTTGAACGCCAATTGGCCGAACAGGGCATCGACCGCCGCGATCTGGGCCGTGAAAGGTTTCTGGAGCGTGTCTGGCAGTGGCGCGGCGAAAGCGGTGGCACCATCATTGGCCAGTTGCGTCGCCTGGGTGCAACCTGCGCCTGGTCGCGCGAGCGCTTCACCATGGATGAAGGGCTGACCAAAGCCGTTCTCAAGGTGTTTGTGACGCTCTACCGAGAAGGTTTGATCTACAAGGATAAGCGGCTGGTAAACTGGGACCCGGCGCTGAAGACTGCGATTTCCGACCTCGAGGTTGAGCAGCGGGAGACACAGGGCTCCATGTGGCATTTCCGCTACCCCATTGAAGGCGAAGAAGGCCGATACATTGTTGTCGCCACCACCCGGCCGGAAACCATGCTGGGCGACACCGGCGTGGCCGTACACCCAGATGACCCGCGCTATCAGGACCTCATTGGCAAGAATGTTGTTCTGCCGCTGGTTGGCCGCCTGATCCCCATCGTGGGTGACCTGCACGCTGACCCGGAACAGGGCTCCGGTGCAGTGAAAATCACGCCTGCGCACGACTTCAACGACTTTGAAGTCGGTCGCCGCCATGATCTTGAGATGATCAACATCATGGATGAAAACGCCGACCTGAACGAGAATGTCCCCGAAGACTATCAGGGCATGGAACGCTATGCCGCGCGCGAAAAAGTCGTTGCCGACCTCGATGCCTTGGGCCTATTGGAAAAGATTGACGACCACGTATTGCAGGTGCCCTATGGCGACCGCGGTGGCGTTGTCATCGAGCCATGGCTCACAGAGCAATGGTATGTCGATGCCGCCACGCTGGCCAAGCCCGCACTGGAAGCCGTTGAGAACGGCACCACCAACTTCGTACCGAAGCATTGGGAAAACACCTATTTTGAATGGATGCGGAACATCCAGCCCTGGTGTATCTCCCGCCAGCTGTGGTGGGGACACCAGATCCCGGCATGGTACGGCCCGGATGGCGAGGTTTTCGTTGAAGAAACAGAAGATGAAGCCTCAATTGCTGCTGAAAAGCATTATGGCAAGCCGGTTGAACTGACCCGCGATGAAGACGTGCTCGATACGTGGTTCTCATCGCAGCTCTGGCCGTTCTCCACCCTCGGTTGGCCGGACGAAACCCCTGAGTTGAAGATGCACTATCAGACCGACGTGCTGATCACCGGGTTTGACATCATCTTCTTCTGGGTTGCGCGCATGATGATGGCAGGCATCCATTTCATGGATGAAGTACCGTTCCACACCATCTACATCCACGCCTTGGTACGCGATGAACACGGCGCCAAAATGTCGAAGTCCAAGGGTAATGTCATCGACCCGTTGGAGCTGATCGACGAATATGGTGCTGATGCCCTGCGTTTCACACTGGCAGCCATGGCGGCCCAGGGGCGCGACATTAAGTTGTCGACGCAACGCGTTGAAGGATATCGGAATTTCGGCACCAAGCTTTGGAATGCCTACCGCTTCTGTGAAATGAATGAGGCGCTGGAGGTCGGTGATTTCGACCCGGCATCCGCGACCCAGACAGTCAATAAGTGGATCATTGGTGAGGTTGCCCGCACGGCTCAGAAGGTCTCTGATGAATTGGATGCCTTCCGCTTTAATGAAGCGGCAGGCGCACTTTATCGTTTCATCTGGAATAATTTCTGCGACTGGTATCTCGAATTCATCAAGCCCTTGTTGAATGGCGATGATGACGCCGTCATCACCGAGACGCGCCAGACGGCGGCCTGGGTGATGGAGCATATTCTGACGCTGTTGCATCCGTTCATGCCCTATATTACTGAGCATCTGTGGAGCCAGACCCACGATGACATGCTCATCGTTCGTGCCTGGCCGGAACTCGATGGCGCGCTGGTCAATGAAAGCGCCAATGCAGAGATTGAGCTGGCGATCAAACTGATTACCGACGTCCGCACGACACGGGCAGAAATGAACGTGCCTGCTGGTGCCAAGATTGGTGTTGCTGTGCGTGCTGGTGAAGAACCCGCCTTTGGCCCGCTGGTCGACGACAGCTCGGTCCTGAACCCGGTGATTAAGCGCCTGGCGCGTATTGAAGATGTTGAAAGCGTCGGGGATGCCTTCCCGGCAGGGACGGCGCAGCTTGCCTTTGGTGAGGCAACGCTTGGCCTGTTGTTGGCTGGTGCCATCGACATTGATGCCGAACGGGCCCGCCTGAACAAGGAAATTGAAAAGGCCGCCAAAGAGGTCAAAGGCCTTGAGGGTCGCCTGAACAATGAAAGCTTTATCGCCAAGGCCCCGGCCCATGTGGTGGAAGAACAACGTCGCCGCAAGGAAGAAGCCGAAGGCCTGATCGAAACGCTCAATGCGGCTCTCGACCGGTTGGCTGCGATGGCTTAGCTCGCTTAGGCTTCTTGTTCGGCCATTCAGCCCAGTTCTGCGTATTCAGTTCACCATTATCGGCACAACCTGTTACAGTGCCACCCAAACAGGGAGGGAAGGTATATGAGCACGCAGACAGGGACAGAACATGTCTTGCCAGTTTCACAGACTGAGCCGGACACAGAAGGCCGCCGTTTTAAATATTACGACCTTTGCATGGCTGCGTTCGTGACGCTGTTGCTCTGCGCCAATGTCATTGGGGCGGCCAAGTTAACGACGGTTGCTGGCATTACCTTCGGGGCGGGTATTCTATTCTTCCCACTGTCTTATGTACTGGGTGATGTGCTCACCGAGGTCTACGGCTATAAACGCGCCCGCCGTGTGGTGTGGGCCGGTTTCGTTGCCGGCGGTTTTGCCTCCTTCATGAGCTTTGTCATTGTCGCCATGCCCCCTGAGGCCGGCTGGCCGCACCAGTCAGCCTACGAGACAGTCTTTGGCCAGGTGCCGCGTATTGTATTTGCCTCGTTGGCTGCCTTCTGGGTGGGTGAGTTCGCCAATGCCTATGTCATGGCCAAGATGAAGCTGTGGACCAAAGGCAAGCATCTGTGGTCACGCACGATTGGCTCTACCGTGGTGGGGCAGGGTTTTGACAGCCTGATCTTCTACCCGGTAGCCTTCCTGGGTATTTGGGAAACCAGTGCCGTCATAACGGTGATGTTCACGAATTTTGCTTTCAAGGTGCTTTGGGAAGCCTTCCTGACACCGGTGACCTACAAGGTCGTTGGCGCCCTGAAGAAGGCCGAGAACGTTGACATCTACGACGAAGACACCGACTTCACACCGTTTAGCCTGAAGGGTTAGATCTAAAATCATATTGTCATTCCAGCGCAGGCTGGAATCTACTGTGCCAAATGCGAACTGTCGCCGACTGGTACGAGACACAAAACTAATATGATAATGCAATCCGGCTAGTGGATCCCGGATCGCGCCTTACGTTTGCTTTCGCAAACGCCTGCGTGTCCGGGATGACAGGCCTTGTTGGGTTTCGGCCCTAATCCGCCAGTTCACACCACACCGGCGTGTGATCGGACGGTTTTTCCTTACCGCGTGGGGTGCGGTCAACACCGGCGTCTTTCAGGCGGTCAGTGGTTTGTGGTGAACACAGCAGATGGTCGATGCGGATGCCATTGTCTTTCTGCCAGGCACCACGCTGATAGTCCCAATAAGAATAGATCGTTTCTTTGTGGTAGACGCGTAGGGCATCTGTCAGGCCAAGGTTTATCAACGTGCGCAGGCGGGCGCGGCTTTCCGGCTGGGTCAGGGCGTCGTCCATCCAGGCGGCAGGGTCGTGGCAGTCAATATCGGCGGGGATGACGTTATAGTCGCCGCCCAGAATGAACGCTTCTTCCCATTCCAACAGGGTCTTTGTGCGGGTAATCAGCCGGTCCATCCAGGCCAGCTTGTAGTCGAACTTTTCGCCGGGCTGCGGGTTGCCATTGGGCAGATAGATCGTGGCCACACGAATGCCGCCGGTGAAGGCTTCGATGTAGCGCGCCTGTTCGTCGCTGTCATCGCCGGGCAGGCCATATAGTGTGTCTTCAATGGGGTATTTCGACAGGATCGCCACGCCGTTGTAGGATTTTTGGCCATGGATCGCGAGGTTGTAGCCCAGGCTTTCGATTTCCATCGCTGGGAACGTCTCGTTCATGCTCTTGATTTCCTGGAGCAAGGCAATGTCGGGCTTGAATTCCTCCAGCCATTCCAGCACGCGGGGTAGGCGGGCCTTGATCCCATTGATGTTCCAGGTCGCGATGCGCATGGGTGTTATCCGTCCAAGTCAATTTGGCGCTATCATGCAATGAGTTACAAGCAGATGGAACCGGTTTGTTGATTAAGAGAAAAACGTTCGTGCCGAGTGATCTGGTTCACGGAAGTGGAGCAGATTGTATCGAGGTATGAACGAACTAAGGATGCGCTATCGAGCGGCGACGTGTTCGCGCCTTGATACTATTTGACGCTGACGCGACAAACCACTCGGTACGAACGGTAGAATAATTAGCTAGACCGCGAAACTTGTGCCGCAGCCGCATTCGCTTTTGGCATTGGGGTTGCGGATCTGGAAGGCAGAGCCGATGACGTCTTCCACAAAGTCGACTTCAGAGCCTGCCAGATAGAGCTGGGACATCATGTCGACCAGTACGGTGGCACCATGTTTTTCGATGACGAGGTCGTCGTCCTGGCGTTCTTCATCAAGCGAAAAACCATATTGAAAGCCGGAACAACCGCCGCCATTCACGGCGATACGCAGGGCAGCCTTGGGGTTGCCCTCTTGTTCTACAAGAAATGCTACGCGCTTGGCTGCGCTATCTGTAACGGTTACGAGCTCTGACATGTTGCTTCCATCTGTCTAACTGGCCCAATATGTGGGGCGACGGAGTAAATTTGTCAATATCTAGTGGTGATGAAGCGTCGCGAAGCCTATGGTTATTCCATGGCAAGCGCATCCGCCCATTCTGCAAAACCCTTTGGCGACAAAGCTGTTTTTGCCTGCGATCCCGCTGAAAGCAGGGGGCGGCTACTCCCAGAAGTTGAAAGCAGTATGCGTGATGCCTTCCAGCGCGACAGGGACCGGATTATCCACGCCCGGGCCTTTCGTCGTCTCAAGCACAAAACACAAGTCTTCGTGGCCCCCGGCGGCGACCATTACCGCACGCGCCTGACGCACTCGCTAGAAGTGGCACAGATCGCCCGCACGGTGTGCCGCTATTTGGGGCTGAATGAGGATCTGGGCGAGGCCCTGGCGCTGGCGCATGATTTGGGTCATCCGCCTTTTGGCCATGCGGGCGAAGACGCGCTGGGCAAATGCATGAAGGACTTTGACGGATTCGACCATAATGTCCAAAGCCTGCGCATGTTGACGGAGCTGGAACAGCGCTATGCCAATTTTGATGGGCTGAACTTGACATGGGAAAGCCTGGAGGGGATTGCCAAGCATAACGGCCCGCTGGGGGCCAAAGGGCATGAAGACCGGCTGGACCCATTGATACAGGACTATTTGGCGCAGCATGATCTGGAAATTCACACATTTGCGTCGGCAGAGGCGCAGGTGGCTGCCCTGTGCGATGACATTGCCTATAACAACCATGACCTGGACGACGGGTTGCGGGCGGGATTGTTCTCCATGGACGATCTTGGCGACTTACCGCTCATCGGTACCGTGTTGGAGGAAGTGCGGCGGGATCACACAAGCCTGGATGTGCGCCGCACACGGCATGAACTTGTCCGCCATTTGATCGACGCGATGGTCCGTGACCTATTGGCTGAAAGCATTGCGCGTATCAGGGCCGTGAACCCCGATTCTGCGGCTGACATTCGGGCGCAGCGGCGGGCGGTCATTGCCTTTTCAGAGGACATGCGGGCGGCAGAACAGCAGATCAAGGCCTTCCTGCGGGAGCGGATGTATCAGCACCCAGAGGTAAAGGAGCCCGCAGATGCTGCAAAGCGGGTTGTCGAAAACCTGTTCTCCCGCTATATGGCGGAACCCGATTGTTTGCCTGCAGAATGGCAGGGCAGAACCAGCGGGAAGGACCGTCACCAGGCGGCCCGTATCATTGCCGATTTCATAGCCGGTATGACCGACCGGTTTGCCTATAGGGAGCATGAACGCCTGTTTGGCGACACTGCAACAACCGCATGAATATTTACGCCCAGTTTCGCAAGAAAATTGAAGCACAGATCAACGCGTTGACAGCCGCTGGCACCCTGCCGGAAGGGCTGGATACCAGCCGTATCACGCTGGAGCCGCCGCGCGATGCCAGCCATGGGGATATTGCGACGAATGCTGCCATGGTGCTGGCCAAGCCTGCGGGCATGAAACCGCGCGACCTGGCTGCTTTGATTGTCGAGGGCCTTGCCGGTGACGAGGATGTCACGAGCGCCGATATTGCGGGGCCCGGCTTTATCAACATTACCGTTGCCCCCGTCCTGCTGCAGGCCGTGGTGGAGCGGGTGCTGATACGGCCAGATGATTATGGTCAGTCGCCCGTTGGGGGCGACCAGCAGGTCAATGTGGAATATGTTTCTGCGAACCCGACGGGGCCCATGCATGTGGGCCATTGCCGGGGTGCGGTGTTTGGTGACGCGTTGTGTTCATTGCTGGAAAAAGGCGGCTACAGCGTGACGCGAGAATATTACATCAATGATGCTGGCTCACAGATTGATACGCTCGCTCGTTCCGCCTATCTGCGCTACTGCGAAGCACTGGGTGAAAATATTGGTGAAATCCCCGAAGGGCTTTATCCCGGTGATTATCTGGTGCCTGTAGGGCAGCAGATCGCTGAGGCGGACGGCGAGAAATGGCAGGGCCTGCCGGAGGCTGACTGGCTGGAATATTTCCGGGTTGCCTCTTCTGATGCGATGATGGACATGATCCGTGACGACCTGGCGGCGCTGGGCATTTCCATGGATGAATTTGTTTCTGAGCGCGACCTGCATGCCAATGGCAAGGTCGATGCTGCGCTGGCTACACTCGATGAAAAGGGCCTGATCTATACGGGTGTGTTGGAGCCCCCCAAGGGCAAAGAGCCTGACGATTGGGAGCCACGGCCGCAGACATTATTCAAGGCGACAGATTTTGGCGACGATGTTGACCGGGCGCTCAAGAAGTCTGACGACAGCTGGACCTATTTTGCTGCCGACATTGCCTACCACCAGAACAAGTATGAGCGGGGCTTTACGCATCAGGTTGATGTCTGGGGCGCTGACCATGGTGGTTATGTCAAACGGATGAAGGCCGCACTGAATGCGATCAGTGACGGCGAAGCGGACCTCGACGTCAAGCTGTGCCAGATGGTCAAGCTGCTGCGTGATGGCGAGCCGGTGATCATGTCCAAACGGGCAGGGACCTTCGTGACCCTGCGTGATGTGGTGGACGAGGTTGGCAAGGACGTTGTGCGGTTCATCATGCTAACCCGCAAAAATGACGCCCCGTTGGACTTCGACTTCGCCAAGGTGGTTGAACAATCACGTGATAACCCGGTTTTCTATGTGCAATATGCCCATGCGCGGGTGTGTTCCGTGCTGCGGCGTGCCGTAGATGAAGCCGCTAATGTTGCGACCGATGATGCCAGCCTGGCCGGTGCTGATCTGACCTTGCTGGCAGACGTTGCAGAAGTAGACCTGATGAAAAAGATGGCCGACTGGCCGCGTACGATTGACGCTGCCGCTGCTGCCCATGAACCGCACCGGATTGCGTTCTATCTCGGTGAGCTGGCGGCCTTGTTCCATGCCTATTGGAGCCGGGGGAATGATGATGCGTCCTTGCGCTTTATTCAGGCTGAGAATGATGCCCTGACCGCGGCACGTTTTGCCCTTATTCGCTCGGTTGCACTTGTGATAGCCTCGGGCCTCGGCATACTCGGGGTTACACCGCTGGAAGAACTGAACTAGCGGGAAAGCAGGGGGCACATGGCAGGGATGGAAGAAAACGATCATCGCGGTCTCAAATGGGGCCTGGCGGTGTTTTCTGTCCTCATCTGCGCGGGGTTGTTCTGGTTTGCCCTGCAGTCCAGCAATCAGCGCGAGCTACTGACCGTTCATGCGGATGGGGAACCCTATAAAGTGCGGCCGGATGACCCTGGCGGCATGGTGGTGCCACATCGGGACAAGCAGGTGTTTGGCGTCGCCGTGGGCCGCCCCGACCAGCCGGAAGAAAGCCTGGGTGCGGCCCCGGAAGAGCCGGTTGAACGGGTAACCGAAGCCCCCAAGCCTGTGCCAGAGCCCAGGTCCGTGCCAGAACCCGAGCCCGAGCCCGAGCCAAAGCCAGCGCCCGCCC
>JAURPT010000133.1 GCA_030836535.1 Alphaproteobacteria bacterium | reverse complement strand
TGAAAGTGGAAATGCACCGCATTTTCCGGGAAGAACCACCCCTTGATGAGTGGATCGAAGAAGACGGGATCGACGAAGTTGAGATCACCGAACGCCTGATTGCTTTTGCCAACCAACGCATGGCGGACCGCGCCATCAGCATCGGCCCGGACATGATGCGGGCGCTGGAAAAGGCCTTCCTGATCGACATTATCGACCAGCACTGGAAAGAACACCTGCTGCAGCTGGATCATTTGCGCCAGACCGTCAGCCTGCGGGCTTATGGTCAGCGTGACCCGCTGAACGAGTACAAAGCAGAATCGTTTGAGATGTTCCAGGCGATGCTGGAGCAAATCCGCTCCATGACGACCTTCGCCCTGGCGAATGCGGAAATTCGCGCCGAAGGTATTCCCGAAGACTTTGGTAACCAGTCGGACCCCGACCAGATGGTCGAAAGCCATAGTGAAGAAGACTTCAACCAGGAGCTTGTACAGCAGCCCCTGCGGTCGAAAGTGGAGGAGGCGCAACGCAACCCCAATGACCCACGCAGCTGGGGCAAGGTTGCCCGCAATGCGCCCTGCCCTTGCGGTTCAGGCAAGAAGTACAAGCATTGCCACGGGGCTGTCTCTTAAATTCAAGTTGCGTAAAGCGTTACTTTGAACCAGCCTGGTCCGGCTGGAACAAGTCTGGTCTTGCATTCAGCTCGAACAACCGAACAAGTCGAATAATACTGGCATCCATGCAGCCGCGCTGGGCAATGGCCTTTTCCACATTGCCGCCAAGCTGGTTAATGCGGCGGTCAATGATACCCAGCAGGGTTGCCTCATCTGCACGCGGGTAGCGCTTACGATATTCGCCCAGGATCGCGTCCTGGACGATCATCAAATTCCCCATAAAGCGCGACATCGTACGCTCATCCGGCTGGTCACAGCGGCTGGCGGCCACCAGCGAAACGGTAAAGCTGTCGAACATCTGCCCCACCTGCCCCATATCCTGGGCCTGTGCAGCGGGCATATGGATAAAGAAAGAGAAGCCGAGCGCCAGGGCGATCAGCCCCCTGCGCATCAACATCAGGCAACACCTGCAGAACCGAGAGAAAGGAACTTTTCGCGCCGGTCGCGACGCAGCTCGTCTGCCGACATGGCCTGTAATTCCTGCAGGGATTCGGCTATCGCATCACCCAGCGATGTTACAGCATCCGTTGGTTGACGATGGGCGCCACCGAGCGGTTCACCCACAATCCGGTCGATCACCCCAAGTTTCTTGAGGTCTTGCGCCGTCAGCTTGAGCGCGTTGGCGGCATCTTCAGCATGGTCGGATGTGCGCCACAGGATGGACGCACAGCCTTCTGGTGAGATGACAGAGTAGATGGCGTGTTCAAACATGATGACCCGGTTGCCTGATGCCAGGGCGACGGCACCACCAGAGCCCCCTTCGCCGACAACGGTCGAGATCAATGGCACACCAAGCTGCAGACATGTCTGCGTCGACCGGGCGATAGCTTCTGCCTGGCCACGTTCTTCTGCGCCAATGCCGGGGTAGGCCCCGGACGTGTCCACAAAGGTAATCACCGGCAGGTTGAAGCGGTCCGCTAGCTGCATAAGGCGGATAGCCTTGCGATAGCCTTCGGGCCGGGCCATGCCGAAATTGTGCTTCAGGCGGCTTTCCGTGTCGCGGCCCTTCTGGTTACCCAGCACCACGACCGACCGACCCCGAAAGCGGCCTAGTCCACCAATGATGGCCGGGTCTTCTGCAAAGCCACGGTCGCCAGCAAGCGGGGTGAATTCTTCGATCAGCCCACCGATATAGTCTTCCAGATGCGGGCGCTGGGGGTGGCGTGCCACCATGGTCTTTTGCCAGGCAGACAGGCCGCCATAGGTCGATTCCAGCAGGTTGGCCAGCTTCTTTTCCAGCCGGATGATGTCATCCACCACATCCACGTCACCGGCGTCCGAAAGTGTCCGCAGATCATTGATCCTGCGTTCCAGCTCGGCTACCGGTTTTTCGAATTCAAGGAATGATACCATAGTCTAAGCGGCCACTTTGTTGGCGTGATGGGCGTGCTGGTACAATCGCCCAGCGGGACAAATCTGTCAATCAAGACCGGTTGCATGGCTGCTATGTGGGGTGTCGGGCCCCATTTGCCAATGTCTTTTTTGTTTACACCAAAGCCACAGCGCCTATGCTGGCGCCATGCAAATTGACGTGATTTCAGATACGATCTGCCCTTGGTGCTTTATCGGCAAGAAACGGCTGGATGCCGCCCTTGCCCAGCGCCCGGATATTGACTTTGAGGTGGTGTACCGCCCCTTCCAGCTGAACCCGGAGAACCCGCGTGAAGGCGTGGACAGGCGCGATCACCTGATCATGAAATTCGGCGGCACTGACCAAGCCAAGAAGATCTATGAAGGGATTGTTCTGGCCGGCAAGGAAGACGGGATCGACTTCGACTTTGCCAAGCAGAAAGTGCTGCCCAATACGCTCGACTCTCACCGCCTGAACCACTGGGCCCACACGGCCGGGGTGCAGGAAGAGGTCGTGGAACGCCTGTTTGAGAAATATTTCATCGACGGTGAAGATGTCGGCGACAAGGATGTTCTGGTTGAGGTTGCGACCGAAGCGGGCATGGATGCCGACGTCGTCCGCCGCCTTCTGGAAGGCGACGCTGATGAAGCCCGCATTCTTGAAGAAGAATCCGTAGGCCGCAATATGGGTGTGTCCGGCGTGCCGTGCTTCATTATCGACAAGAAATATGCCCTTGTCGGCGCCCAGGACCCGGACATGCTGCTCCGCGCCATCGACCAGGCTGTCGCTGAACAAGGCCAGCCCGGCGCACAGGCGTTTTAGCCAACACATCTTTCCGTGAAATGAGCCGCAATTATCGCGTATTGCTGAGGGTAAACTCAGCGGGTGCCGAACCCATTGAGGCCATCTGGAGACAAATGGCTTCCCTTGGAATCAACGATTCTATGGTGAAGAAAAGCATGTTTGCTCACTTCAGCTTGGCAATTTACCCGGACGAATGCCCCTCGGAACTATTTTCTTTACTACCGGGAATCGCTCAGCAGCTTCAGCCTATTGAGATCGTTCTCTCCAAGATCGACACATTCCCCGGCCCTGAAGGTGTGTTGTTCCTAGCCTCGGAGGCAAATGACAACTTGCTTGCCGCGTCAAACCTATTCCACCGTGAAACCAAGAACATCTTGGAGGCGTGCGACCACTACTATCGCCCCGGCAATTGGGTGCCACATTGCACTATCGCAAACCCAATTAGTCCGCAGGAGATTACCGAAGCTATCGCTACAATTCCTGCCTTATCCGCTGAGTTCTCACCTATATCGGTTACGTGCGCGGCTCTTGAGTTAGTAGAATTCTTTCCAATTCGACGCATCGCTTCCTACGATCTATGAAATATCCAAGTTTTGGACACCGAGAAAGTGTCCTGAGGTTGAAACAAAAAACGGGACGGCCATGCCGTCCCGCTTCGTTTTCGCGATATGCTTTCAGGCCTTATTTGTTCAGGCGCTCTGACAATTGCACCAGGGCTTCTGCCTGTTTGATGGAGGCAATGTCGATCAGCTTGCCGTTGAGGGACACAGCGCCACGACCTTCTTTCAGGGCCTGTTCCATGGCAACCAGGATTTCCTTGGCCTTGGCAACTTCTTCGTCAGACGGGCTGAACAGTTCATTGGCCAGGCCAACCTGTGACGGGTGGATGGCCCACTTACCTTCACAACCCAGCACGGCAGCACGCATGGCCTGGGCGCGGTAGCCTTCAGGGTCAGAAAAATCACCAAACGGGCCGTCGATGGGGCGCAGGCCGTGGGAACGGGCCGCGACCACGATACGCACGATGGCGTAGTGCCACATGTCACCCCAATGGGTGTGTCGGTTACCGGCTTCATCCGGGTGCGTCAGCACAACGTAATCCGGGTTTGGACCACCGATCTGGGTGGTGCGGGCGCGGGTCGAGGCAGCAAAGTCAGCCACACCGAAGTGCAGACTTTCGTTGCGCGGGCTGGCGGCAGCAATTTCGTCGACATTCATCAGGCCCTGGGCGGTTTCAATGATGTGCTCAAAGCCAACGCGCTTCTTGCGGCCTTTGGCAGCTTCAATCTGCGTGCACAGCATGTCGAGGGCGTAGACGTCCTTACCATTGTCGGCCATGGGCATCATCAGCAGGTCGAGGCGTTCACCAGCCTGTTCCATCAGGTCAACAACGTCGCGATACATATATTCGGTGCTGGGGGAGTTGATGCGGACAGAAACCGTCTTGTCGCCCCAGTCGAGGTCGTTGATCGCTTCAATTACGTTTTTGCGGGCCTGGTCCTTGTCGCTCGGTGCAACAGCATCTTCCAGGTCGAGGAACACGGCATCGGCCTCGGATTCAGCTGCTTTCTCCAGGAAGCGAAGGTTGGAGCCGGGCACTGCCAGCTCACTACGGTTGAGACGGGCGGGAGCTTCTTCAATAGGGGTAAAGGCCATGGTGCGATCCTGTCTTGTGAATGTCGGGGGCTTGGCGGTAAGCCCGGTTGGCGCGCAAGCTAATCTGATCCCCCCGCCGAGTCAATTGAGAGAGATGTGCCTAGCCCTTTGCAACACCCGTTCGCGCTAAAGGGTGGCCTTCCTGCACCAGTTTTTGCAGGCGTTCTTCAAGAATATGTGTGTAAATCTGGGTGGTGGAAATATCGGCATGCCCCAGCATTTGCTGGACCGACCGCAAGTCAGCCCCCCGATTAAGCAAGTGGCTGGCAAAGGCGTGACGCAAAACATGGGGGCTGACCCGGCGTGGCTCAATACCGGCTTCTACGGCCAGTTCACCCAGCAGCTGGCCAATACGAATGCGCGTCAGATGCCCCTGCTTGGCGCGTGTGGGAAACAAAAAGGCCTGCCCGGCAGTGCTTGCCTGCTGTGCGAAATATTTGCGGACCTCCAGATAGGCATCCAGTGCCGTCCGCGCCTCTGGGCTAATGGGCACCAGTCGCTCTCGCCCCCCTTTGCCGCGCACAAAAATCAGCCGAGGGTCGCCCTTGACGGCCACAAGCGGCAGGCTGACCAGTTCACTGACGCGCAGGCCGCTGGCATACAGCACCTCGACCAAGGCCACCAAACGCACATTGGCCGGGTTTGGGTCGTCTGCCAGCCGCGCGCGGGCGCAATCCAACAGGCGTTCAACTTCATCTTCGCTGAGCACCTTGGGCAGACGCTTTTGCTGCCTTGGCCCTTCAATCATGGAGACGGGGTTGTCCTGCCGTAACCCCTCCGAGAACAGGAATTTGTAGAATTGCTTCAATGAAGACAGACGGCGGGCACTGGTGCTGGCGGCATAACCCGCCTTCTGGGTTTTCTGCAGATAGGCACGGATGTCGTCTGCCCCCGCCTCTGCAAGCGCGGTTTTTCGGCGCAGCATGAAAGTGGCAAAGTCGAGAATATCCTTGCCATAGGCGTCGAGCGTATTGCCGGATGAACCGCGTTCAGCGGCCATCATTTCCAGAAACTGGGCGATCTGTTCCTTGTCAGCAGGGCTGGCATCGGGTGGGGTTGGTCTGGTAGCCCCCCGGGCCATCTATTGGCCGTTTGCCAACAGGGCTTCCAGCGCAAGGCCCCTTGCCTCGCCAACCAGACCGAGCGACATGAGGGACCGGACGATTTCGGCCAACAGAAGCGGGTTCGTTTTGGCCGGGCCGTCTTCACCCAGGCAGGCAGCAACCCAAAGAATAGACTCACCCAAACGCTTGCTAGCCGCTGCTTCGCGCAACCCCTGCATCAGGGCAAGCTGTTGCGCCGAAAGGCTGGCCCCTGAAAGACCAGTCTGGTCGGCAACCTCATTGGCAGCGGCAATAGACCGCAGTTCAAGCCAATAATTCGCCGGAATTTTGCGCCCAAGTGCTTCAAGCAATGTAAAGACACGCAGACCGCGGCTAACACGTTCAGCACCCGGGTATATGGCCTGAGACTGCCACCAGATCTGCAGGATTTCTCCCGACCAAGGTACGCGGCTCGTTGCCCCGGCCACCTGCATTAATGGCCAAAGGCCAATCAGGTCAGTCGTTGCACTGGCATCGCGCGTGGCGGCAGCATTGCGCAAAATCAGATACCAGCTGACGGCCCCGTCGATATCATTGCCCGCAATCAGCATGCGGGAAAGGGTTGCAGCCTGGCTACGATATCCTGCAGCCGGTGTTATCGACTGTGCAATCTCATAGGTTTGCTGGGCAACGCCAACGGGGTCACCCGTCTGCTGCCCGCGTTGCCACATCAGGTCCAGATACCGAACCCGAAGGGCTGGATCGGTTGCAGCCTTGGCCGCCTGATACAGCGTGGCATTCGCCTGAGGCGAACGATCTTCCATCGGAATTTGTAACGTCGTTGCCAGCGCAGCGGCATCGACACGGGCAACATCAAACAACCTGCCGAGTGTACGGCTGGCCAGCGCCCCCTGACCTGCCGCGCGATTACCGGCTTCAAGACGCAGGGCTAACGGCATTGAATTGTCGAGCGCAATAGCGTGCAGCACAATGGAAGGGGCGTTATTCAAAAATGCCGGGGGAACCGGCAACCCTGCCATCCTCATCGCCGCCACATGCAGCGGCGCGAGTGTCTCAGGTTGCTGCAGGTCAGACCGACGCGCGGCACGATTTTCTTCCGAAAGCGCCATATGCGCGATGACAGCATCGAGCAACCGGTCGCTACCACCCAGTTCACGTGCCATATCCATGGCAAAATCGGCACCCTCTCCGTCGTCGGCGGCCGCGCGGCATAGTGCCTGAAGGTGCAGCCAGAACAGGTCGTCATGACGACGATTGGCTTCATCAGCCAAAGTGCATGCCTGTGTTTCGTCAGCAGCCAACAGGGCAACTTCGGCCTGCAGGCGGGTGAGTTCGCCATTATCCATCAGAGATGGCAAGCGCTCATACATCGCCCGCACGAAACGTAGCGCACCCGTGTCGTACAGATAGCCCAACCGCGCTGCAAGGAAGGGGGAGGTGTTCGTGACCGGTTGGCGGGTCTGACCACGCGGGGAAGACGCGGTAGAAAGCGTTACCCGGCGCATCAGGCCACGCAGGGTTGGCGAAGGGTTCTGCCGTGGAGCCTCCGTCAGCAGGCTTGTCACAACTTCAAACCCCGATTCCTGCCACAGATTGGCACCAAATCCGCCATCTTCCGCCGTGAGGATACCCATCCCGGCGGGATCCAACTGTGTCAGCGGCTGCACCATAATATCGACATAATTATCTTCAGGCGCGGCGGGCAACACTGCAGCAGGGGCTGCCACAGATTGCGGCGCATTCTGCGGCACGAGCTGTATTGGCTCTTGGCCATTGGGGCCGAAGCTTTGTTGCCCTTGTGCCTGGGATTGCGCAACAGGCAGGGCCGCACCCAGCACGGCCACAATTGTGCCGGCCGCCAGAAGCCTGTTTATCGTGCGATTATTGGCCATCAAGAAATTCTCAGGACGCAAAAAGCTGGTCCGTCACGTCTTTCTGGATTTCCTGGCTCGGTGCCGGAGGGTCCCAGATCGATAGAAATACAAGCAAGCCAACGGCCACCAATGCAACAGCACCAATAATCGTGACGAATTTTCTGTTACTACCCAATGCGTACCCCGCTTCTTCGATGGCTGACCGCTGATGTGCCTATGTGCACCAAGTCTACCCATTCGATATAGGGGTTTCAATCACAGGCACCAGATTCCCAGCGAGATAATGCAGGGAAGAGGATGTTTTATCATGGCTTTTTGTCTATAAGCGACATCTGTTGGTGTAGATTGCACCACCAAAAGGAGACCGGTTTGAACGATCAGGCGTCACAGACGGCCGAAACAGCAGAAACCCCGCCAGCCGTTACCCCCAAGCAGACCATTGTTCTGGTCGGCCTGATGGGTGCCGGCAAAACCACCGTGGGTCGGCGGTTGGCGCGTGCCCTGAACATAGACTTTGTTGACGCCGACGCAGAAATCGAAAAAGCTGCGGGCTGCACGATCCCCGAGATATTCGAAAAATTTGGCGAGGCCTCCTTCCGCGAGGGCGAACGCAAAGTCATCAGCCGCCTGTTGGATGAAGCACCCAAGGTGCTGGCCACCGGCGGTGGTGCCTTCATGAATGATGAAACACGCGCAGCGGTGAAGGCCAAAGGCACGTCCGTCTGGCTGGATGCGGAAATCCCCATTCTGCTGGAAAGGGTCAGCCGCAAGAACAACCGACCTCTATTGAAGACGGGCAACCCGGAAGAAATCCTGACCAAACTGGCCGCCGAACGGAACCCGGTTTACGCCGAAGCAGACATTCGTGTGCTCAGCAATGGCGGCGCGCACGAGATTGTTGTCGACAAGATCATCGATGCCCTGAAGGCCTGGTGGCAGTAATGACGGGCGACACTATTGATACGGTGCGGGTCGATCTGGGTGGTCGCAGCTATGATATCCTGATTGGCAGCGGCCTCATTGCCGATGCAGCCAATCATGTTGCCCCCATGTTCAAACGCCCTGTCACCGCTGTTGTGACAGACGATACAGTTGCACCCCTGCACCTTCAGCCGCTGCTCGACAGCCTGGAGGTAGCCGGCATCAGCGTGACGCCCATCATTCTGCCTGCCGGTGAAGGAACAAAGTCCTTCGCCTATCTGGATTCGCTACTCAACCAGCTGTTCGACGCACAGATTGAACGGGGTGATCATATTATTGCCCTGGGTGGCGGGGTGATCGGCGACCTGACAGGCTTTGCCGCCAGCATCTTCCGCCGGGGCATTGACTTTATCCAGATCCCCACAACCCTGCTGGCGCAGGTCGACAGCTCGGTCGGCGGCAAAACGGCCATCAATGTGCCCTATGGAAAAAATCTGGTCGGCGCCTTCAATCAGCCGCGACTGGTACTGGCCGATCTTTCCGCCCTTGATACGTTGCCAGAACGGCAGCGGCTGGCAGGCTATGCCGAAGTTGTGAAGTACGGCTTGATCAACGACTCGGACTTTTTTGGCTGGCTGCAGGAAAACGGTCCGCGCCTGCTGAGCGGCGACCAACAGGCATTGCAATATGCGGTGGGGGTTTCCTGCCGGTCCAAGGCGGCCATTGTTTCTGCCGACGAACGGGAAAGCGGCCAACGCGCCCTGTTGAATCTGGGCCATACCTTTGGTCACGCGCTGGAGGCCGAGACCGGCTATAGCGACCGCCTGTTGCACGGCGAAGGCGTGGCCATGGGGATGGCGATGGCCTTTGAACTTTCAGCACGGCTAGGCATGTGCGCCCCGGCTGAAGCAGACATCATCCTGCAACATCTCCAGGCCGTTGGCCTGCCCACCCGCCCAACGCAGGTGGCGGGCCCCTCCATGACAGCGGCCGATTTGTTGGCCCACATGGCACAGGACAAGAAAGTTTCCGAAGGCAAAGTTACCTTCGTGCTGGCGGAAGGCATCGGCAAAGCCTGCCTGAAACGAGACGTTGCAGACACAGACGTATTGGCAGTGTTGGAGGCTGCGCTTGCCAATAGCGGGAGCTGATCATGGATATTGAGATCATCAGCACCGCCATCGCTATTGCATTGTTGCTGATGCTGTCGGGCTTTTTCTCTGGCTCCGAAACTGCGCTAACCGCTGCCTCACGCGCCCGCATTGTGCGCCTGGCCAAAGAAGGCGACAAGTCAGCCCAGGATGTCGACCATTTGCACGACAACAAGGAACGCCTGTTAGGCACCATCCTGCTGGGTAATAACGCGGTCAACATTGTTGCCACCGCCCTGGCCACCAATCTGTTTGCGCAATTACTGGGTAGCTATGGCGTGGCGGTGGCCAGTTTGGCGATGACCCTGCTGGTGCTGATCTTTGCAGAAGTGCTGCCCAAGACCTATGCCATCAGCAACCCGGACAAAAGCGCCCTTCGTGTTGCACCGGTCTTTCGCTTTCTCGTCCCCCTTCTCGCCCCCATCACGGTCGCGATCGAAGCCATCGTCAAGGCCACGTTGAAGTCGTTGCGGGTCGCCTTGGTCGATGGGGACGGCCCCCTGTCGGCAGAAGACGAATTGCGCGGGACGCTCGACCTTCATGCCCGGGACGGCAGCATGATCAAACCCCATACAGATATGCTGGGTGGCATTCTCGACCTTGATGAAATGTTGGTCTCCCAGGTTATGGTGCACCGCCGGTCCATGCACACCATGGATGCAGACTCGCCTGCAGAAGACATTATCAACGAGATTGTGAACAGCCCATTCACCCGCCTGCCCCTGTGGCGTGACGACCCGGACAATATTAACGGTGTCCTTCATGGCAAGGACGTGCTGCGTGCCATTCGGGAAAATGGCGAGGACGGCATCAGTCTCGAAAAGTGGTACATGGAACCCTGGTTTATTCCCGAAACCACCACCTTGCGCGAACAGCTGAATGCCTTTCGCGACCGCCGTAGTCACTTTGCACTTGTTGTCGATGAATATGGCTCCATCCAGGGACTGGTGACGCTGGAAGATATCCTGGAAGAAATTGTCGGTGACATTGTCGACGAGCACGATGTAGACGACGCCCCCGTGCGCCCACAGAGCGACGGCCGTATGGTCATTGACGCTCGCACGCCTATTCGCGACCTCAACCGCGAATTCGGCTGGGACCTGTCAGACGATCATGCAACCACACTGGCCGGCTATATAATCCATGAAGCCAAAATCATCCCCGACCCGGGCCAGGCCTTTATCTTCGGCAGTTTCAAGTTCGAAGTCATGCGGAAGAACCGGCACCAGATTACCACAGTCCGCGTTACGCAGCTGGATGCAGAAGACACTGATGGCCCATGACTTTTGAGCTGTTCAGTATTATCGCCCCGGTCTTCCTGATCGCTGCCACCGGCTATGCCTGGGCCAAACTGGGCTACAGCTATGACACGGCGTTGATCACCCGCCTGCTGACAAATGTCACCACACCATGCTTGGTGTTCAGCCGCATGACATCGCTGGACTTTCCCCTCGCCCTGTTTGGTGAACTCGCGCTGCTGACGGTCTGCGCAACCCTGATCTGGGCGGCAGTGGGCTATGGCGCCCTGAAGCTGACGGGCGTGCCCCGCGATTCCGGCCTACCGCCTATCCTGTTCCCCAATGCAGGGAATATGGGCCTGGCTATCTGCCTCTTCGCCTTTGGGGAAGAAGGCCTGGGGCTGGGCCTGTGTTTCTTTGTCATGACAGCAACCATGCAGTTCACCATTTCGCCCTGGTTGGCCTCCGGGCACTTTTCGCTCGCAACCATGCTGCGTGCACCGATCATCTATGTGACGCTTATTACCCTGGGCGTGATGGCGCTGAACCTGCAGGTGCCGGTCTGGCTTGCCAATACGACCGAGCTATTGGGCAACGTTTCCATCCCCATGATGCTGGTGACATTGGGTGTATCGCTGGCTGGCTTTGGTATTTCCAACCTGCGCAATAGCGCCATTGTCTCGTGCCTGCGCCTGGGCATCGGCTTTGGCAGTGGCCTTTTGTTGATCTGGCTGTTCGACATGGACGGGCCCATGGCCGGGGTTATCCTGATCATGTGTTCCATGCCGCCTGCGGTCTTCAACTATCTGTTTGCACAGCGCTATGGCCGCAACCCCGAAGAAGTGGCGGGCACGGTGATCCTCTCAACAATAGCCGCCTTCATCCTGCTGCCCTTCCTGCTGGCTTACGTGTTGGGGTTCTAGGCCCTAGCTGGAGACTTCCAGCGCCAGCGCATGGACAGGCCCGGCGAGTTCTTCTGCCAGCACCTTGTAGATTTCACGCTGCTGGGCAACGCGCGGCTTACCCGCAAAGGCCGCGGCCTGAATACGAATGCGAAAGTGGCTTTCACCACCGCCCGGGTTCCCTGCATGGCCTGCGTGGTGATGCGATTCGTCGATCACCTCCAGCAAGGTGGGCGAGAAAGCCTCTGTCAGCTTCTGTTCAATACTGGCTGCAACACTCATTGCGGTTCCTGTTTTTACGGTTTGCATTCACAAGCGCGGTCATCATAATCCGCCGATGGCTTTCGACAACGACAAATCAGGCAGCAATTATGACGGCGCCCGGCCTTGGCAGGGAGACACGCCGGCAGACCGCTGTTGTGACTGGCCGGAATGCGAAGGCTCAGGGGAACACCGCGCACCACGCAGCCGCGAGAATTTGCGGGACTATTACTGGTTCTGTCTCGACCATGTACGGCAATACAACAGTTCGTGGAACTATTTCGACGGTATGGAAACCGACGAATATGACGCCATGACCTGGAGTACCGCCAAATGGGACCGACCCACCTGGCCCATTGGCAGCGGTAATGGCCATGCCAAAGGCACGCGCAATGGCATGAATGCCGCCCAACAGGCGGCCCATATTCGTGAAGCCGCCAATGCGTTTCGCGAGGTACCAGACCTGGAAGAAGTCTCCCTGGCGGACTTTACGGAGCAGGTGGGCGAACAGCGACTGAACCCGGAAGACCGACGCGCACTCGATGTTTTGGGCCTGAAATCCACGGCAACATTGCATGATGTCAAAAAACGCTATAAGCAGTTGGTCAAACGCTTCCACCCGGATGCCCAAGGCACGACCAGCAAGCCTCAAAGCCCCAAAAGCGATGACAAATTGCGCTCAGTCATAGACGCCTACACGCATCTGGTTAAAAGCAGCCATTTGACGAACTCGACGTGAAAGAAGATCGATGAGCACCGATTCCACCATGCCCGGCAACAACGGAATGCCGGATACCAAGGTTTCTGTTCGTGAGGTATTTGGCCTCGACACGGACATGGAAGTGCCTGCCTTCCTGGCGGGGAATGAATATGTCCCACCGCGGGACGACTCCTACCGGTTCGACTTTGAAACCACCATGGTGATTTTGGCCGGTTTCGCCCATAACCGCCGCGTGATGGTACAGGGCTACCACGGTACCGGTAAGTCCACCCATATCGAACAGGTTGCCTCGCGCCTGAACTGGCCATGTGTTCGCGTGAACCTCGACAGTCACATCAGCCGTATCGACCTGGTGGGTAAGGACGCCATCGTCCTGAAAGACGGCCAGCAGGTCACTGAATTCCGCGAGGGTATCCTTCCCTGGGCCATCCAGAACCCGGTTGCCCTGGTGTTTGACGAATATGACGCCGGCCGCCCGGACGTGATGTTCGTGATCCAGCGTATTCTGGAAGCAGACGGTCGCCTGACGCTTCTGGACCAAAGCAAGGTGATTCACCCGCATTCCAGCTTCCGCCTGTTCTCCACCACCAATACGATTGGTCTGGGTGACACGACGGGGCTGTATCACGGAACGCAGCAGATCAACCAGGGCCAGATGGACCGCTGGAACATCGTAACCACGCTGAACTATCTGGAACATGATGCTGAGTGCGACATCGTTATTGCCAAGAACCCGACCTATGAAACGTCGGACGGTCAGGACACCATCGCCAAGATGGTCCGCGTTGCCGACCTGACACGCTCGGGCTTTATCAATGGCGACCTGTCGACCGTGATGTCACCTCGTTCCGTCATTACCTGGGCGCAGAACAATGAAATCTTCAATGATCTGGCATTCTCTTTCCGCGTTACCTTCCTGAACAAGTGTGACGAATTGGAACGGCCATTGGTTGCAGAATATTACCAGCGCGTGTTCGGCGTAGAGTTGCCGGAATCGCTGGTCCGTAAGGCAAGTGCCACGGCCTAACGCCTGGCCCAGCAGGGAAACAGCATGTCGAATCCGGAAAGCCCGGTAGAGCCTTTCAAGCAGGCCATTGCTGCCACAGCCAGAACCATCGCCGAAGAAGCGGAGATGGACCTGACCTTCAGTGCGCAGAACATGCCGGCCCCTGGCAAGCTGCCCCTGCCCTCACGCGACCTGTCTGCAGACGAAGCAGCCCGTATTCGCGGTGGCGCTGACGCCATGGCCCTGCGCATCAAGCACCACGACGAAAAGGTCCATTCGCGCTATTTCCCGCGGGGCGACACGGCTCGGTCGATCTTTGATGCTGCCGAACAGGCGCGCGTTGAAGCTATTGGCGCAGAAGCCATGGACGGCGTGGCACAGAACCTCAACGCAGCCTTAGAGGCCGAAACCCAGGCCAAAGGCTATGACCAGGTTGCCACCGTCGACGAAGTGCCGCTGGGCGATGTGGTGGGCTTCATGGTACGTGAACGCCTGACAGGCCGCCAGCCACCCGAAGCAGCGCGGCCTATGGTCGATCTTCTCCGTGGCATGATCGAGATGAAAGCCGGCAAGGACCTCAATTCTTTGATGAAGAATGTTGAGGACCAGGCAGAATTTGCCCACGTAACCCGCCAGATCATCCGCGATCTGGACCTGGCTGATGAGTTGGGCGACGAAGCAGACCCCAATGTCTCTGACGAAGAGATGGACAGCTCGCAGCAGATGGAATCTGACGGCGAAGGGGAAATGTCTGAGGAAATGGACCCCGAAGGCAGCGACGTTACCGACGTTGAGATGCGCGAAGACATCGGCGATGACGATATGGAGACGGTCACCATGGAGACGGAAGTCGACATGGAGTCCGACCCCAGCGACGACGACAGTGAGGGTGAAGCCCCCTGGCGTCCTGAAATGGGCCGCAATTCCAAGCAGGACCTGCAATACAAGATGTTCACCGAAATCTTCGATGAGATCATTTCAGCAGAAGACCTGTGTGACCCCGAAGAATTGGCGCGTCTGCGCACCCAGCTGGACCGCCAGCTCGACAATTTGCAGGGGGCCGTGGCCAAGCTGGCCAACCGTCTGCAGCGCAAGCTGATGGCTCAACAAAATCGTTCCTGGGACTTTGACCTGGAAGAAGGCGTGCTCGACACAGCCCGGCTGACCCGTGTGGTCACCGACCCAACCGCGCCGCTGTCCTTCAAGCAGGAACAGGACACCGAATTCCGCGATACAGTTGTGACGCTTTTGCTGGATAATTCCGGCTCTATGCGTGGTCGCCCCATCACCATTGCGGCCATTTGCGCTGACGTTCTGGCCCGCACGTTGGAACGCTGCAATGTGAAGGTTGAAATCCTCGGCTTTACGACAAAAGCCTGGAAAGGTGGCGAATCCCGCGACAAATGGCTGGATAGCGGCAAGCCGCAGAACCCAGGCCGTCTGAACGATCTGCGCCACATCATCTATAAGGGTGCCGATTCCCCCTGGCGGCGTGCCCGCCGCAACCTAGGCCTGATGCTCAAGGAAGGGTTGCTGAAAGAAAATATCGACGGCGAAGCCCTGCTCTGGGCCCATGAACGCCTGTTGGGCCGCACAGAGGCCCGCCGGATCCTGATGGTGATCTCCGACGGTGCACCGGTTGATGACTGCACCCTGTCTGCCAACCCGGCCAACTATCTGGAGCAGCACCTGCGCCGCGTGGTGAACTGGATTGAAAGCAAGTCAGACGTCGAGCTTGTCGCCATTGGTATCGGCCACGACGTCACCCGCTATTACAAGCAGGCTGTGACAATCACGGATGCAGAACAGCTGGGTGGCGCCATTACCGATCAGTTGGCGGACCTGTTCGACGAAGACAAGAACAAGGGCATGGGCCGCGGCCCGCGCCGGATGCGCCGCTCCGCTTGATTGCTCGCAGCCTAGCCGCCTAAATGCTGCTTCAGGAAGGCCATGCTGCGTTCCCACGACAGGGCAGCATCTTTATCATCATAACGAGCAGAAGTGGGGTTGGCGAAAGCATGGTCGGCCTCATACCAGTGAACTGTCAAATCCTTGCCAGCCTTGGTCATGTTGTCTTCAAAGCCCTTGACCATGGGCTCGTTGATAAAGGCATCAAGCGTCGCAAAATGCCCTAGCACCGGCGCGTTGATTTTCTGGATACGCTCCAGCGGGGCATTGACGCGGCCATAATAGATGATGGAAGCGTCAACACTGGATTCGATCGCCGCCTCCAGCGACCAGCCACCACCAAAGCACCAGCCCAGGCTGGCCACCTTGCCGGTACAGGCAGGGTGCTTCTTGAGCTAATTAACCCAGCTTTTTACCGTATCGACACCAGCATCTTCACTGACATTGGTCATCAGTGACATGGCTGTATCCCGTTCGTCCGCTACTTCACCGCCATACATATCAATTGACAGCGCAATATAACCCGCTTTGGCCAATTGTGCGCCCACAGCCTTGATCTGATCATTCAGGCCCCAGAATTCGTGAATCAGGATGACGGGAGGCGCTGGCGTGACATCCGGTTGCGCCAGGCTGGCCATCACCGGAATGCCCCAATCTTCCGTTTCAATATTAACCGTTGTCGTGCTCGCCGCAGCAACTGCTGTCAGTGTCGGGTTTGCCAGCAATGTCGCCAAGGGTGCCGCCGCTGCCGCACCCAATAGCTGCCTGCGTGTTGTACCTGTTGTCATTGATGTCCTCCCCACAATAAACACTGTACTTGATCTCTCTAAAAAGCATCTAATGTCGCCAGCTAACTGGCAACATCTAATTGGTAGGGGCGCCATCGTGACGTTTCGTCGCTTCAGGAACTTTGTACTCATCCCCCTGGGGGTTTTGTTGCTGCTGGCCATTATTGCCTGGCGACTTGCCATTCACTTTCTACCCAGCGGCACGGGCCCTTTGACCTATTACGACTATGGCCCCCTTGATCTACAAGTGGACCCTGTCCCCCTCTCAGAAGAAGATCGCGCGCTATCGACAGTTGGTCGGTTGGAATTTGTCTGCGGCGTGAAGGTGACGGCAGCCCACGAGGCCTTTGGCGGCTTTTCTGGCCTCATTGTCGCAGAAGACGGCGCATCCTTTCTGGCCATGTCTGACCGCGGGCTGTTGTGGACCGGTAATTTGGCGGTTAATACCCCCTGCCCGCTAAGCATCAGCCATAATGCCATCAAAATTTCAAAAGCGGAAGACAAGGGATTACTGATGGGCCTTCGCGGCGATGTTGAAGCATTGACCCAAGATGAAGAGGGCACCATCTATCTCAGCATTGAGCATAAACACCGCGTTCTGATGTTCTCAGCGCCTCCGAAAAATGACTTCACCAGCCTTTTTAGCATGAAGCCGGCGCTGCTCGCAGATATGCCGAACGCGGACTTGCTCCCCCCCAATGGTGGCGTCGAAGCGCTCGCATCACTGGCCTCTGGCAAACTACTGCTGATCACCGAAGACGCCCTGAATGAGGATGGCACCCTGAAAGCCTGGATATTCGGCAGAGAAACTTTTGAACCCCTGTCCTACAAACCAACAGCACCCTTTTCGCCCACGGATGCCACGCAGCTGCCCAATGGCGACCTGTTGGTGTTAGAGCGGCACTATTCACCTATCACGGGAGTCGCTATACGAATATGTATTGTCGAAGAAGCGTCAATAAAAGCTGGAAGTACCCTGACGTGCCACGGTATTGCCGAGCTACGCCCGCCATTGACTATCGACAATATGGAAGGGCTGGCCATACATCAAAATGACGCCGGTGAGACCATTATCTATATGGTCTCCGACGACAATTTTAACAATTTGCAGGATACGCTGTTGTTGTTGTTCCGGCTGTTACCGGAACCAGAAGAGCAGCCTTAAGCCTTCATGAATTAAGCCTGGGCGACTTAAGCTGGGGCTTCAGCCATCTTCTTTTTAAGGCGGCGCTTGACGCGCAGGGCCTTGTCGGAGAGGTCAGCATCTCCCTGCTTGAGCAGGAAGGCATCCAAACCGCCGCGGTGTTCAACAGTACGCAGGGCGTGGGATGTGACGCGCATGCGGAAAGATTCGCCCAATACATCACTGGCCAGCGTTACCTGGTTCAGGTTCGGCAGGAAACGACGCTTGGTCCGGTTTTTGGCGTGGCTGACATTGTTGCCTGACATTACGCCTTTACCTGTAAGTTCACACCGTCGGGACATGATCTTCTCTTTCCACTTTCGGGGCTTAATCAACAAGCCCGGTTTGGGGATAAACCCCATAAATCTCTGATTGGCGGCGATATATAGGGGACCAGCGCCGCCGCGTCAAGACACGGATTAGCCTATGTGGCCTTGAAAATGCCAAGCAATTCAGCGGCTGCCGCACTGGGCGTTATCTGCCCGTCAGCCACCTGTTTTTCTAGGCCTGGCAGGCGGTCTGCGACGGCCTTGTCGGCCTTGAAACGGTCCATCAGGCCCTCGCCAATCTCCGACCACATCCAGGATGTTGCCTGGCGGGCCCGATTGCCCAGCAACTCACCCGAATCAACCATGCGCTGCTCAAAGGTGCAGATGGCATCCCAGACCTCGGTAATACCGATATTCTTGAGGGCAGAGGCCAGTAGAACCTCCGGCGTCCAGTTCGGGCTCTTGGGGCGCATCAGGCCCAGGGCACCGATATATTCGGCCTGCGCCATCTTGGCGGGTTTTTCGAGCGCACCGTCTGCCTTGTTGACCACAATAAGGTCAGCCATTTCCATGATGCCGCGCTTGATGCCCTGCAGCTCATCGCCCCCACCGGGGGATTGCAGCAGTAGGAACATATCGACCATTTCGGCGACCGCCGTTTCCGACTGGCCAACGCCCACCGTTTCAATAATCACCACATCATAGCCGGCAGCTTCGACCAGCAGCATGGCCTCACGCGTCCGCCGCGCAACACCACCCAGGGTTCCGCCAGACGGGCTAGGGCGAATAAAGGCGTTCTTGTCGCGCGACAAAAGCTCCATCCGGGTTTTGTCACCCAGGATGGACCCGCCGGTCAGGGCAGAGCTGGGATCGACCGCGAGCACGGCGACCTTATGACCCAGTCCAGTCAGGTGCAGGCCCATGGCCTCGGTAAAGGTCGACTTACCCACACCCGGCGCGCCAGACAGGCCAATGCGCACAGCACCGCCCGTTTTGGGCATGATTTCGGCTAGCAACGCCTGGGCCTGCTCACGGTGGTCAGCACGGGAAGATTCAACAAGCGTGATCGCCCGCGCCAAAGCACGGCGATTGCCCTCCAACAATGGTGTTGCGAGACTATCGCTCATCTTGCCGTCGCCTTTGTTATGCCGGGCCCTGCATAGACCCGGCAGAGCCGATTACTCGGCAGCCTGCTTGGTCTTGTTCAGCAGCGCGATGACTTCACCAGCGGCATCCGGGATATTCGTGCCCGGGCCATAGATGGCAGAAACGCCAGCAGCATAAAGCTCGTCATAGTCCTGCGCCGGGATCACGCCACCGCAGACGACCAGCACATCGCTTGCGTCCTGCGCGGCCAGTTCCTTGACCAACTCGGGCACCAGCGTTTTGTGACCAGCAGCCTGGGAAGACACGCCCACGACATGAACGTCGGCTTCAACGGCCTGACGGGCCGCTTCTTCGGGTGTCTGGAACAGCGGTCCAACATCAACGTCGAAGCCGATATCGGCAAAGGCAGTTGCAATCACCTTGGCGCCACGGTCGTGACCGTCCTGGCCCATCTTCACCACCAGCATACGGGGGCGGCGACCTTCGGCTTCAGCAAAGGCTTCAATATCTTTCTGGATGCTCATGAACCCTTCATCTCCTTCATAGGCAGCGCCATAGACGCCGGTGACAGAGCGAATTTCAGCTTTATGGCGGTCAAAGACCTTTTCCATAGCATCGGAAATTTCACCAACCGTTGCGCGGGCACGGGCTGCATCAACCGCCAGTTCCAGCAGGTTGGCATCACCCTTGCAACCCTCGGTCAACGCATCAAGCGCTGCCTGACAGGCAGCAGCATCACGTTCCCCACGAAC
>JAURPT010000008.1 GCA_030836535.1 Alphaproteobacteria bacterium | reverse complement strand
TCAGGTGCGTCGTCCGATTCCTCTTACGTCGCAGATCGAAAAGTTTACTGTGCTGCGGTCGCCGCATATCGACAAGAAATCGCGCGAGCAGTTCGAAATTCGGACGCACAAGCGGTTGTTGGACATTATCGACCCGACCCCGGAAACCGTGGACGCGCTGATGAAGCTCGACCTCGCCGCCGGCGTTGACGTCGAAATCAAGTTGCAGGGATAAAACAATGCGTTCCGGACTTATTGCTCAAAAATTGGGGATGACCCGCGTATTCGCTGATGATGGTGGACAGGTTCCTGTCACCGTGCTGAAGGTGGATAACTGCCAGGTTGTTGCCCAGAAGACAGAAGAGCGTGACGGCTACAACGCTGTTCAGCTCGGTGTTGGTTCTGCGAAGCCCAATCGGGTAACCAAGGCCATGCGTGGCCACTTTGCCAAGGCTAATGTAGAGCCCAAGGCTCGCCTGGCTGAGTTCCGTGTCGACGCTGATGCGCTGGTAGACGTAGGGGCCCAGATTTCTGTGGCTCACTTCGTGCCTGGTCAGCATGTCGATGTTAGCGGTACCTCCAAGGGTAAAGGCTTCGCCGGCGCCATGAAGCGTCATAACTTCGGTGGTCTGCGCGCCTCGCACGGTGTGTCCATTTCTCACCGTTCGCACGGTTCAACCGGTCAGTGTCAGGACCCTGGCAAGGTGTTTAAAGGTAAGAAGATGGCCGGTCACATGGGTGACGCGCGGGTTACTACGCAGAACCTGAAGGTTGTTGCCAATGATGAAGAACGCGGTCTCGTGCTTCTTTCTGGTTCCGTTCCTGGCCCTAAAACGGGTTGGGTGCTGATCAGCGACGCAGTCAAGAAGGCCATGCCGGAAGACCTGCCGTTCCCGGCAGCTGTTGTGGCTACTGAAGAACCTGCTGTTGAAGAGCC
This sequence comes from Alphaproteobacteria bacterium, assembly GCA_030836535.1. Taxonomy (GTDB): domain Bacteria; phylum Pseudomonadota; class Alphaproteobacteria; order SMXS01; family SMXS01; genus SMXS01. The sequence goes on along the minus strand of JAURPT010000008.1, from coordinate 17,794 downwards.
GGAAGCTGAAGAAGAAGTCGTAGAGGAAGTTGCTGCTGAGGAAGCAGCAACCGAAGCAGCGGCTGACGATAACCAGGCAGAAGCAGACGCTGCTGCCGATGATGAGAATAAGGACGCATAGCCATGAAGGCCGACGTCGTAACAATTGAGGCTGGAACTGCCGGGTCCGTCGATCTCGACGAGGGCATTTTCGGTCTGGAGCCGCGGGAAGACCTGCTGCAGCGCGCTGTGCGCTGGCAGTTGGCCAAGCGCCAGGCTGGTACGCACAAGTCCAAGGGCCGGAGCGAAGTTGTGGGTTCCACCCGCAAGATCGTTCGCCAGAAGGGCAGTGGCGGTGCTCGTCATGGTAACCGCAAGGCACCTCAGTTCCGTGGTGGTGGTAAGGCTTTTGGTCCGGTTGTTCGCAGCCATGAGCACAGCCTACCCAAGAAGGTTCGCAAACTGGCACTGAAGCACGCTTTGTCCGCGAAGCAGGCCGAAGGCAAGCTGGTCGTTCTGGACGAAGCCAAGATTGCAGGACCGAAGACCAAGGAATTGGCTGGCAATCTGGACAAGCTGGGTCTGGCCAATGCGCTGCTCATCGACGGCACAGTTGATGAGAACTTGGCCCGCGCGGCTGCAAATATTCCCAATGTAGACGTTCTGCCGTCTGTTGGTGCCAATGTGTATGACATTCTGCGTCGTGACACGCTGGTTCTGACCAAGGCAGGTCTCGAAAACCTCGAGGAGCGCCTGAAATGAGCAAGAACGCGAAATCAGCACACTACGATACGCTGATCCGTCCGGTTGTGACTGAAAAGTCCACTATGGGTTCTGAGTTCAATCAGGTGACCTTCCAGGTGCGTATTGACGCAACCAAGCCGGAAATCAAGGCAGCTGTTGAAGGCGTCTTTGATGTGAAGGTGAAGGCTGTGAACACGCTGCGCCAGCAAGGCAAGGTCAAGCGGTTCCGCGGCAAGGTTGGCAAGCGCCCGGATTACAAGAAAGCGATCATCACCCTCGAAGAAGGTGAAATGATCGATATCACCACGGGGGTCTAGGAACATGGCACTTAAGACATTCAATCCGACAACGCCCAGCCAGCGTAACCTGGTGTTGGTAGACCGTGCAGGTCTCCACAAGGGTAAGCCGGTCAAGAAGCTGACCGAAGGCCTGACGAAAAAGGGTGGTCGCAATAATACCGGTCGCATTACCGCGCGTCGTCGTGGCGGTGGTCACAAGCGGGCATACCGTTTGGTAGACTTCAAGCGCAACAAGTTCGACGCTGTCGGTACGGTTGAGCGCCTGGAATATGATCCGAACCGCTCTGCCTTTATTGCGCTGATCAATTACGAAGATGGTGAACAGGCCTATATCCTGGCACCGCAGCGCCTGCAGCCCGGTGACAAAGTGGTTTCCGGCGACCGTGTTGACGTGAAGCCCGGCAATGCCATGCCGCTGGCCAGCATGCCGGTTGGTACCATTGTTCACAATGTTGAACTGAAGGCGGGCAAGGGCGGCCAGATTGCGCGCGCTGCCGGCACGTATGTTCAGTATGTTGGTCGCGATGGCGATTACGCCATTCTGCGTCTGTCTTCCGGTGAACAGCGCATCGTCCACTCTGCCTGCATGGCAACTGTTGGTGCGGTTTCCAACCCAGATAACCAGAACATCAAGCTTGGTAAGGCTGGCCGTAAGCGCTGGACTGGCAAGCGCCCGTCTGTTCGTGGTGTTGCCATGAACCCGATCGATCACCCGCATGGTGGTGGTGAAGGTCGTACATCCGGTGGCCGTCACCCTGTGACGCCTTGGGGCAAGCCCACCAAGGGCAAGCGCACCCGGTCCAACAAGGCAACCGACAAGTTTATCGTTCGCTCGCGCCATGTGCGCAAGAAGCGCTAGAGGAGATTTATTGTGGCTCGTTCAGTAAAGAAGGGACCGTTTATCGACGGTTATCTGCTGAAAAAGGTAGCGGAAGTACGCGAATCCGGTCGTAACGAAACGATCCGGACCTGGTCGCGCCGCTCGACAATTCTGCCGCAGATGGTTGGCATCAACATGGCTGTTTACAATGGTCAGAAGTTTGTGCCGGTCCATGTCAGCGAAGAAATGGTTGGACACAAGCTTGGTGAATTCTCTCCGTCGCGGACCTATTACGGTCACGGCGCAGACAAGCAAGCCCGGAGGCGTTAATCATGGGTCAGACAGCAAATGCCCCCCGCGTACAGGAAAACGAAGCGCGCGCTGTGCTTCGCTCCGTTCGCACCAGCCCACAGAAGCTGAACCTGGTTGCCCAGTCCATTCGCGGCAAGAAGGTTGAAGATGCGCTGAACATTCTGGCGTTTTCCAAGCGCCGCATTGCCGGTGACGTTCGCAAGCTGCTGGAAAGCGCTATTGCCAACGCTGAGAACAATCACCAGTTGGACGTTGATCAGCTGATCGTTGCTGAGGCGACTGTTGGCAAGTCTCTGGTCATGAAGCGGTTCCGCCCGCGCGCCCGTGGTCGTACTGGTAAGATTTTGAAGCCGTTCAGCCGCATGACAATTGTAGTACGCGAGATCGCTGAGGAGGCGGCATAATGGGTCAGAAAGTAAATCCGATTGGTCTGCGCCTCGGCGTCAACCGCACATGGGATTCCCGTTGGTACGCCAATGAGAAAGACTATGCCGGTCTGCTGCACGAAGATCTCAAGATCCGCGAATTCCTGAAGAAGAAGCTGGCCCAGGCTGGTATCTCCAAGATCGTGATCGAACGCCCGGCCAAGAAAGCCCGCGTGACCATTCATTCAGCACGTCCCGGTATCATTATCGGTAAGAAGGGTGCCGACATCGACAAGCTTCGCAAGGAAATCTCCATGATGACCGATAGCGAAGTGAACCTGAATATCGTTGAAATCCGCAAGCCGGAAATCGATGCCAAGCTGATCGCAGAAAACATTGCTCAGCAGCTGGAGCGCCGTGTGGCTTTCCGCCGCGCCATGAAGCGCGCTGTGCAGTCTGCTATGCGTCTGGGCGCCCTGGGTATTCGGATCAACAGTGGTGGTCGTCTGGGTGGCGCTGAAATCGCTCGTACCGAATGGTACCGCGAAGGTCGCGTGCCCCTGCACACCCTGCGCGCCGACATCGACTATGGCGAAGCCGAAGCAATGACTGCCTATGGTATCTGCGGCATCAAGGTTTGGGTGTTCAAGGGTGAAATCCTGGAACACGACCCCATGGCTTCCGAGCGCAAGGCGCTTGAAGTTCAACAGCAGGGCGGTGGTTCCGGCGGCGGTGGTCGTCCGGGTGGTCGCCGCGGTTAAGAGCCAGTCGTAGGAATATACGCCAAGTAAGGGTAACAAGAAGATGTTACAGCCAAAGAAAACAAAATTCCGCAAGGCGCATAAGGGCCGCATCCATGGCAAGGCCAAGGGCGGCTCCACGCTGAACTTCGGTGCCTATGGCCTGAAGGCGGTACAGCCGGGTCGTGTGACGGCACGTCAGATTGAAGCTGCCCGTCGTGCGATGACGCGTCACATGAAGCGTGCTGGTCGTGTATGGATCCGCATTTTCCCGGACGTGCCTGTCAGTAAGAAGCCGACGGAAGTTCGCATGGGTAAAGGTAAGGGTTCGCCGGAATATTGGATATGCCGCGTTAAGCCTGGCCGGATCATGTTTGAAATTGACGGTGTTTCACCGGAAGTCGCTCGCGAAGCATTCGACCGCGCCGCAGCTAAGTTGCCTGTCGGTACGCGTGTCGTGATGCGCCCTGGCGAACAGTAGAGATCGGGAGTAGCAGAGATGAATATCACTGAAGTACGCGACCTCTCTGAGGACCAGTTGAACGAAAAGCTCACCGAGTTGAAGCGTGAGCAGTTCAATCTTCGTGTTCAGCAGGCTACGGGCCAGCTGGAAAACACCACTCGTCGGCGCCAGGTTCGCCGTGACATTGCTCGCGTGATCACTGTGATCAATGAGCGCAGCGCGGCTCAGGCCTAGGACAGGGATTAGAGATATGCCGAAACGCATTTTGCAGGGCGTCGTTGTAAGCAACGCCAATGACAAGACAGCCGTCGTTCGCATTGAACGCCGTGTCGCACACCCCCTCTATGGCAAGGTTGTGCGGATGTCGAAGAAGTACCACGCCCATGACGAAGGCAATGCCTGTCAGGTGGGTGAAACGGTTCGCATTGAAGAATGTGCCCCCATTTCCCGCAAGAAGCGGTGGCGTGTTCTGCAGGCAGAAGATTAAGGACCCGACTGGCAACGCCAGATCAGGCTAGGAAAAGGACAGTTTGTATGATCCAGATGCAGACAAATTTGAGTGTAGCGGACAATTCGGGTGCCCGACGCGTCCAATGCATCAAGGTGCTTGGTGGGTCCAAGAGGAAGACTGCCGGTGTTGGTGACACGATCGTCGTCAGCATCAAGGAAGCCATTCCCCGTGGTCGTGTAAAGAAGGGTGACGTGCACAAAGCCGTTATCGTTCGTACCGCCAAGGAAATTCACCGCACGGATGGCTCAAGCATTCGTTTCGACGACAACGCCGCTGTGTTGATCAACAATAACGGTGAGCCGATTGGCACACGTATCTTTGGCCCGGTAACCCGCGAACTGCGTGGCCGGAACCACATGAAGATCGTGTCGCTGGCTCCGGAGGTGCTGTAATGGCCGCAAAGATCAAAAAGGGCGATGAAGTTATCGTCACCAAAGGTCGCGACAAAGGCAAGAAGGGCGAAGTAACGCGCGTATTGCCGGCTGAAAACAAGGCTATTGTCCAGGGCGTTAACGTGATGCAGCGCCATCGTCGGCCGACGCAGATGGACCCGGGCGGTATTACACCGATCGAAAAGCCCATTGCTATGTCGAACATTGCGCTGGTTGACCCGAAGACGGGTGAAGCCACTCGCGTAGGGTTCAAGACCCAGGAAGACGGCACAAAGGTTCGTGTCGCCAAGAAGTCAGGAGAGGTTATCGATGGCTGAGCAACAAGCCAAAGCCCGCCTGCAGGAGCAGTATGAGAGCGGCCTCCGTTCCAACTTGATGGAAGAGTTCGGTCTTACGAATGTGAACGCTGCCCCCAAGCTCGAGAAGATCGTGCTGAACATGGGTATCGGTGAGGCTGTATCCGATAGCAAGAAGGTTAATTCTGCTGTTGAAGAAATGACGAAGATCGCTGGTCAGCAGCCTGTTGTCACGCGTGCCAAAAAGTCGATTGCGACATTCAAGCTGCGCGAAGGCATGCCGGTTGGCTGTAAGGTGACGCTGCGCGGCAAGCGCATGTATGAATTTCTCGACCGTCTGATCACCATCGCGCTGCCGCGCGTTCGTGACTTTCGCGGTGTTTCCGGCAAAAGCTTTGATGGCAATGGCAACTATGCCATGGGCATCAAGGAACAGATCGTGTTCCCGGAAATCGAATACGACAAGGTCGATGAAGTTCGTGGTCTCGACATCATCATTTGTACAACATCGTCGTCAGACGAGCAGGCCAAGGCCCTGCTGGCTGGCTTCCAGATGCCGTTCAGAAACTAATCTGACCGGGTAACGAGTCTGAGGAGGACTTGAATCGTGGCAAAGAAAAGCGCCATAGCAAAGAACAAGAGACGGGAACAGATGGTTGCCAAATACGCAGCCAAGCGTGCCAAGCTGAAAGCAATGGCCAATGACCCCGCTCTGCCGATTGACGAGCAGTTCAAGGCACGGCTGAAGCTGGCCGAACTACCCCGTAACTCTGCCCCGACGCGCGTGCGTAATCGGTGCGGTCTGACGGGTCGTCCCCGCGGCTACTATCGTAAGTTCAACCTGTCCCGTATTGCGGTTCGACAGTTGGGCTCCCACGGCCAGATTCCTGGCCTCGTAAAATCCAGTTGGTGAGGAGTATCGTCCCATGGCAATGACTGATCCTCTCGGCGATATGCTGACCCGCATCCGTAATGGACAAATGCGGCGGAAATCGGTTGTCAATGTTCCTGCGTCGAATTTGCGCGGGCGTGTTCTCGATGTATTGAAGAGCGAAGGCTATATTCGCGCCTATGAAAAGGGTGCGGATGAAACAAACAAGCCGCAGTTCGAAGTGCAGTTGAAATACCATGAAGGTGAGCCGGTCATCCGGACCATCTCCCGGGTCTCAAAGCCTGGTCGTCGTGTGTATTCATCCGTCAAGGACCTGCCGCGTGTTTCTAACGGCTTGGGTATCCTGATTGTGTCCACGCCCAAGGGTGTGATGTCCGACAATGACGCACGCGAAGCCAATGTTGGCGGCGAAGTGCTGTGTTCGGTCTTCTAGGCTAGTAGGGAAGGAAGAGCACAATGTCACGTATTGGTAAAAAGCCGGTTGCTTTACCCCAGGGTGTAACTGCGGACCTGCAGGGCCGTGACCTCAAGGTCAAAGGCCCCAAGGGCGAGCTGGAAATGGTTTTCGTCGACGAAGTTCTGGCCGAGCTGGAAAATGACGCGATTACCGTAACCCCCCGCGACAAGACCAAGCGGTCTCGGTCTATGTGGGGTATGCAGCGGACCATGGTTGAAAACCTGTTCCAGGGCGTAACCGAAGGTTTCTCCGTTGCGCTGGAAATCCAGGGCGTTGGTTACCGTGCAGCTGTTCAGGGTAAGAAACTGAACCTGCAGCTTGGTTTCTCGCATGATGTCAACATGGACATTCCTGAAGGTCTGGACGTTAAGTGCCCGACGCAGACGGATATTGAAATTTCTGGCAACGACAAACAGCAGGTTGGTCAGTTTGCCGCGGAAGTACGCAGTTGGCGTAAGCCGGAGCCCTACAAGGGCAAGGGTATTCGCTACAAGGGCGAGTACATCTTCCGCAAAGAAGGCAAGAAGAAATAAGTATCTGCACCGTCAGATAGAACAGAGGAAATCATGGATAAGCGTAAACAGCTATTCAACAAGCGGCGTCAGCGGGTTCGTAACAGCCTGCGCAAGAACGCAACAGGTGGTCGGCCGCGTCTTTCAGTTCACCGGTCGGGGCAGCATATCTATGTGCAGGTCATCGACGATGTGAAGGGCGCAACACTAGCGGCTGCCTCTTCAAACGACAAAGAGCTGCGCGGTAGCTTGAAGTCGGGCGCTAACATTGAAGCTGCGCGTCAGGTTGGCGAACTTGTTGCCAAGCGCGCGTTGGAAGCTGGCGTCAAGGACGTCATTTTTGACCGCGGTGGGTTCATCTATCACGGGCGCGTCAAGGCGCTTGCTGATGCTGCACGTGAAGGCGGTCTGTCCTTCTAAGGGCAGCGGATAAGGATAAAAGAGATGGCAAGAGAAGATCGCAACCAGCGCAATGACCGCGGTGAACGTGGCGACAACGAATTCGTAGATCGTCTGGTACACATCAACCGTGTAGCCAAGGTGGTCAAGGGTGGTCGTCGTTTTGGTTTCGCCGCCCTGGTGATTGTTGGTGACCAGAAAGGTCGCGCCGGCTTTGGTAAGGGTAAAGCCCGTGAAGTGCCGGAAGCTATTCGCAAGGCAACTGAAGCAGCCAAAAACAACATGATCCGCGTACCGCTGCGCGAAGGCCGTACACTGCATCATGATGGCGAAGGCCGTCACGGCGCTGGCAAGGTGCTTATTCGTACCGCACCGCCGGGTACTGGTATCATTGCTGGTGGTCCGATGCGTGCTGTGTTTGAAGCACTGGGTCTGCAGGACGTTGTGGCAAAGTCCAACGGTTCGGCAAACCCATACAACATGGTTCGGGCAACGTTTGATGCCCTTGCCAAGCAGTCTTCCCCGCGCATGGTTGCCAACCGCCGTAGCAAGAAGGTTGGCGACATTCTGGGGCGTCGCCCGGCACAACCGGGTGAAATCGTAGAAGCATAGCAGGGCCGGGCAGGGCAATACGTCCCCACCTTGGTGGCCAACAGACAGAAAGATACGAGCAATGGCCAAGAAGAAAATGTTGAAAGTAACCCAGACGGGCAGCCCCATTCGCCGCCCCGGTGACCAGAAAGCAACGCTTGTTGGGCTGGGTCTGAACAAGATGAATCGTAGCCGTGTTCTTGAAGATACGCCCGCCATTCGCGGCATGATCAACAAGATCAGCCACATGGTCAGCGTCGAAGAAGTCGACGCATAGGCTATTGGTAGCAGGGATAAGCACAATGAAGCTCAACGACATTCGTAACAAGCCTGGCGCAACCAGCTCACGCACCCGCCTTGGCCGTGGTATCGGTTCTGGCAAGGGTAAAACAGCTGCGCGCGGCGTAAAGGGTCAGAAGTCCCGCTCAGGCGTCGCCATCAAGGGTTTTGAAGGTGGGCAGATGCCCATTCATATGCGCCTGCCAAAGCGCGGTTTCAACAGCATCTTCCGCAAGCGGTATGCTGAAGTGAACACCGGCCGCCTGCAGGCTGCTATCGATGCCGGCAAGATTGACGCCGGTGCCACCATTGATGCGGACGCACTTGTAAATGCCGGTGTGGTTACCCACTTGCACGACGGTGTTCGTCTGCTCGGCAAGGGAGACCTGACAGCTAAAGTAACGCTTAAGGTTGCCGGTGCATCAAAGGGGGCCATTGCCATTGTTGAAAAAGCTGGCGGCACGGTAGAAGTGTCCGCTGAAGCTGCTTCAGCTGAGTAAGGCATATTAAGGTTAAGGGATAACGGGGACTATGGCATCAGCAGCAGAACAACTGGCCCAAAATTTTAATTTTGGCTCGTTTTCCAAAGCGACTGAACTGAAGCAGAGGATTCTGTTCGCTCTATTGGCGCTGATTGTATATCGCGTTGGTACCTATATCCCGCTGCCGGGCATTGATCCGGTGGAAATGCAGAACCTGTTCGAACAGCAATCGGCAGGTGTTCTAGGCATTTTCAATGTGTTCTCTGGTGGTTCCATCGAACGTATGGCCATCTTTGCTCTGGGTATTATGCCTTACATCTCTGCGTCGATCATCGTGCAGCTGATGACCTCTATTTCGCCGACATTGGCGGAATTGAAGAAGGAAGGCGAAGCCGGCCGTAAGAAGATCAACCAGTATACCCGCTATGGTACCGTATTGCTGACCATTGTTCAGGGCTATGGCGTTGGCGCTGTGCTGAACCAGGCTGGCGTTGTTGTAAACCCCGGCCCGTTCTTCCTGGCAACAACGGTGATCACCCTGTTGGGCGGCACCATGTTCCTGATGTGGTTGGGTGAACAAATCACCTCGCGCGGCATTGGCAACGGTATTTCACTGATCATCTTTGCCGGTATTGTGGCTGAATTGCCGAGCGCCATGGGGCAGCTGTTTACCATGAGCTATGACCAGGGTCAGTTCACGGCGCTTGAACTTATCGCGCTGCTGCTGCTGGTTGTTGGTTCCATCATCTTCATCGTTTTTGTAGAGCGTTCACAGCGCCGACTGATCGTGCAGTACCCGAAGCGGCAGACCCAGCAGGGCGTTGCCCAGGGCGACACGTCGCATCTGCCGCTTAAACTCAACACAGCCGGTGTTATTCCGCCGATCTTTGCCTCATCTCTGTTGCTGATGCCCGTAACCGTAGCGCAGTTCTCTGCTGCTGGTGGCCCTGAATGGCTGACAACGGTGACAACGCTTCTGGGCCGTGGCCAGCCACTATTCATGATCCTGTATGCGGCCATGATCATCTTTTTCTGCTTCTTCTATACGGCGATTGTCTTCAATCCGCAGGATACAGCCGACAATCTGAAGAAGTATGGCGGTTTCCTGCCTGGTATCCGCCCGGGTGATCGCACTGCAGAATATATCGACAAGGTGCTGACCCGTATCACTGTTGCCGGTGCGGCTTACCTGACGATCATCTGTCTGCTGCCTGAGTTCCTGATGTCCGGATACGCTGTGCCATTCTATTTTGGCGGTACGTCGCTGTTGATCGTGGTGAATGTCACGATGGATACGGTTACGCAGATTCAGTCGCACCTGGTTGCGCATCAGTATGAAGGCCTGCTGAAAAAAGCTCGCCTTCGCGGAGGGCGCCGCTAATGAATATCATTCTGCTCGGCGCGCCCGGTGCTGGTAAAGGCACACAGGCCAAGATGCTGGAAGACAAATTCGGCCTCGTGCAATTGTCCACTGGCGACATGTTGCGCGCGGCTGTCGCTGCAGGTACCGAAGTTGGCAAAGTCGCCAAGGACCTGATGGAAGCTGGCGAACTGGTGCCGGACGAAGTTGTTGTCGGCATTATTTCTGATCGCGTCGATGAAGAAGACTGCAAAGGCGGCTTCATCCTTGATGGGTTCCCGCGCAATACAGCCCAGGCTGAAGCGCTGGACGCGATGCTGGAAGAGAAGGGTCTGTCCCTGCAGCATGTGATTGAGATGAAGGTAAACCCCGACATTCTCGTCGAGCGGATTACCGGTCGTTTTTCCTGCGGTGATTGCGGTGCCGGCTATCACGACATCTATAAGCCGGTGTCAAAAGAAGGCACGTGCGATGAATGTGGTTCAACGAACCTGAACCGTCGCAAGGACGATAATGAAGAAACTGTGCGCTCCCGCCTGGAAGTGTACAGCAACGAAACTGAGCCGCTGCTGCCCTACTACCAGGGTAAGGGTATTCTGCGGCAGGTAGATGGCATGGCATCCATGGATGCTGTTGCTGAAGAATTGAATGCGATTTTGTCCGCATAGGGCGGGTCGATAAGGTTGACTGAAACGAGGGTGTTTCTATAATCGCGCGTTTCGCGAATCAGGCCAAAAAGAGGCCTGAAGATACGGTTGAAGCGACGCGAAGGATGTAAGGAGAGACAAGTGGCCCGAATTGCAGGTGTAAATATCCCCACGAACAAGCGTGTGGAAATTGCCCTTACATATATCCACGGCATTGGCCATACGACGGCCAAGGATATCTGCGGCAAGCTGAACATTGCGCGTGAGCGCCGCGTGTCTGAGCTGACCGATGCAGAAGTTATCCAGATCCGTGAAACGATCGACAATGATTATCTCGTGGAAGGTGACCTTCGTCGTGATACTGCCATGAACATCAAGCGTTTGATGGATCTTGGCTCTTACCGTGGTCTGCGCCACCGTCGCGGCCTGCCGGTTCGCGGTCAGCGGACCAGCACGAATGCCCGCACCCGCAAGGGTAAAGCCGTGCCTATCGCCGGTAAGAAGCAATAACAGAGAGCCAAGGAAAAGATTATGGCAGCTGATACAGGTCGAGTGCGCCGTCGCGAACGGAAGAATATTACATCGGGTGTTGCCCATGTGAACGCCACTTTCAACAACACCATGATTACGATTACCGACCACCAGGGTAACGCAATTTCTTGGTCAACCGCTGGCGCGCAGGGCTTTAAGGGCTCGCGCAAGTCCACACCCTATGCTGCTCAGCTGGCTGCTGAGGACGCAGGCCGCAAGGCTGCCGAGCATGGCATGAAGACGCTTGAAGTTGAAGTTTGTGGCCCGGGTTCTGGTCGTGAATCAGCACTTCGTGCGCTGCAGGCCATTGGCTTTACAATTACATCTATTCGCGATGTGACACCCATTCCGCACAATGGTTGCCGCCCGCCGAAGCGCCGCCGCGTATAGATTACTCACTGCCCGGGTTGCCGGGTAGTACAGCGGTTAAGCCCTAAAGGGTGGCGCCGGACTAGACACTGTTAAAGGGGTCGAACATTGATTCAGAAAAACTGGCAGGAACTGATCAGGCCAACTCAGCTCGAGGTTAAACCGACTGACGATGAAAGCCGCAAGGCAAGCGTCGTCGCCGAACCTCTGGAGCGCGGCTACGGTCAGACATTGGCAAACGCACTGCGTCGTATTCTTCTGTCTTCACTGCAGGGTACGGCTGTTACTGCCATCCACATTGACAATGTGCTGCATGAGTTCTCTTCGATCCCTGGTGTGCGTGAAGACGTCACCGACATCGTTCTGAACATCAAGTCGCTGGCGCTCGACCTTGAAGGTGAAGGCCCCAAGCGTTTGACGCTGAAAAAGAGCGGCCAGGGCCCTGTAACGGCTGGTGATATTGAAGAAGTTGCCGACATCCGCGTACTGAACCCGGACTTGGTGATTTGTCACCTTGACGAAGGCGCTGAGCTGAACATGGAAATGACGGTGGAAACCGGTAAGGGCTATGTCCCTGCCGACCGCAACCGCCCGGCTGATGCACCGATCGGCCTCATTCCTATCGATGCTTTGTACAGCCCGGTCACCAAAGTAGCCTATAAGGTGGAAAACACCCGTGAAGGCCAGGTCCTGGACTATGACAAGCTGACCCTCGACATCGAAACCGATGGGTCTGTTACGCCGGAAGATGCTGTGGCTTTCGCTGCCCGCATTCTGCAGGACCAGTTGCAGCTGTTCATCAACTTTGATGAGCCTCGTGAAGACCTGCGCCGCGAAGAAGAGAAAGAACCTGAGTTCGACCGCAACCTGCTTCGCAAGGTTGACGAACTTGAACTGTCGGTTCGTTCCGCGAATTGCCTCAAGAACGACAACATTGTTTACATTGGCGACCTGATCCAGAAGACCGAAGCAGAAATGCTGCGGACGCCGAATTTTGGTCGTAAGTCGCTCAATGAAATCAAGGAAGTTCTTGGCTCGATGGGCCTGAAGCTGGGCATGGAAGCCCCTGAATGGCCGCCTGAAAACATCGAGGAAATGGCCAAGAAACTCGAAAACGAATATTAAGCCTGAAGACGGAGCCAGACCATGCGTCATAGAATGGCAGGAAGAAAACTGAACCGCGTTTCATCGCACCGCAAAGCGATGCTGCAGAATATGGCTGTCGCGCTGTTGAAGCACGAACAGATCAAGACAACCTTGCCGAAGGCAAAGGAACTGCGTCGCTATGTTGAAAAGCTGATCACGCTGGGTAAGCGCGGTACGCTGCACGCCCGCCGGCAGGCCGCTGCCAAGCTGCCTGAAGACATCATCGTGCAGAAGCTGTTTGACACACTGGCAGAGCGTTATGCCGACCGCCCTGGTGGATACGCGCGTATCCTGAAGGCTGGCTTCCGCTACGGCGATGCTGCCCCGATGGCAATCATTGAACTGGTTGACCGTGACCCGGATGCCAAGGGTACTGACTCTGGCCCGACCATGTTCGACGACGAAGACGATGATCAGGACGAAGCAGCATAAGCGACTTCCCAGATCGGAATTCAAGGGCGGCCTCTTGGCCGCCCTTTTCTTTTGTGCTGGGCGCGTGAAATCGGTACACCCATAAAGGTCTCTGGATGGAAACGGGCTTTGAACAAAGGGCACACCGTGCCTACATATGGCTTCACCACAATTGGATTAGGCAAGGTAACAATATGACCCTCTTTTCTTTGCGCTTCCTTGGCTCACTCTCCGGCCTGATGATTGCCGTTGGGCTGATGCTGGGTGTGGGGGATGCCCGGGCAGACAAGGTAGTGCCCCAAAATGCAGAAGATGTGCAGTACTCCTATGCACCACTTATCAAGCAGGTGTCGCCTGCGGTGGTGAATATCTATACAGCGCGTATAGTACGGCGAAATTCGCGCTCGCCCTTTGCAGGGTCTATCTTTGAGCACTTTTTTGGTGACGCGTTTTCCAGCCCTGACAGTGCTCCCCGCAAGGAACAGAATTCTCTGGGTTCTGGTGTAATTGTTGTGGCAGATGGCGTCGTCGTCACCAACCGTCATGTGATCGCCGGTGCTGATGAAATCACCGTTATTTTGGCTGACCGGCGGGAATTCGATGCCGAACTGATCCTGGAAGATGAGCGTTCGGATTTGGCTGTGTTGCGCATCGATACTGACGGCGAAGAACTTCCTTCATTGCCATTCCATGATTCAGACGACGTAGAAGTCGGTGACATTGTTTTTGCTATCGGAAACCCGTTCGGCGTCGGTCAGACAGTGACCAGTGGCATTGTGTCGGGTGTTGCCGTGTCCGACATCGGCATCAGCCATTATGAATCCTTTATCCAGACGGACGCGGCCATCAACCCCGGTAATTCCGGGGGTGCGCTGGTGGGGATGGACGGCCGTCTCTACGGCATCAATACGGTGATCCTGTCCCGCTCTGGCGGGTCGCACGGGGTTGGCTTTGCCATCCCGGCCAATCTGGTTTCCCGCGTTGTAGAAAGCGCTGTTACAGACGGCAAAATTGTGCGCCCATGGTTCGGGGCTTCTGGTCAAACGGTCACCAGCGATATTGCCGAAAGCCTCGGGTTGGAAAGACCCATTGGGGTGATGGTGAATGGTGTCTATGAAGACGGCCCGGCAGACGAAGCAGGGATCGACGTTGGCGACATCATCATCGCTATTATGGATCAGCCGGTGAACGATCCCAAAAGCTTGGCGACGCGGCTGGCGTCCCAGCCTGTCGGTGGAACAGCCAAGATAGACCTGTTGCGGAATGGTGACGAAGTAACCCTGTCGGTGCCACTGCAAACTGCGCCGGAAGACCCACCCGCTAACAGAACTCATCTGGCTGATGGCCACCCACTGGCCGGGGCGCAGGTTGCCAATCTTTCCCCTGCTTTGGCAGAAGAGTTGAACCTGGAGATGATGGCCAGTGGTGTCATTGTGCTGCAGATTGAACGAGGCAGTCGCGCGCATCGTATTGGCTTGCGCCCGGGTGACCGCATCGTCGAGATGAATGATCGCGCGCTTGAAAGCGTTTTGGTGCTGGACACCTATTGGGGTGCTTATGATGGCGAGATCTACGTGACCATCATGCGCAATGGCCGCCAGATGACAGACCGTATCCGCTAGCAGGGCTGGGATATGATTGACCTGTTCCAGTCTGCCGGTATGGATGACGGTGCACCGCGGCCGCTGGCAGACAGACTGCGACCCACGCAGTTGGAAGAGGTTGTGGGACAGGGTCATTTGATTGGCCCGGACGGGCCGATCGGCCGGATGCTCGCCTCTGGTCGCATGGCATCCATCATCCTCTGGGGGCCGCCGGGTATTGGCAAGACCACCACTGCACGATTATTGGCTGAGCGGGTGGGACTATACTTCGAACAAATTTCGGCTGTGTTCTCCGGTGTCGCTGATTTGCGCAAGGTCTTTGATGCAGCGGGCCAGCGCAGGCGGGATGGCACGGGAACATTGCTGTTCGTCGATGAAATACATCGTTTCAACCGCAGCCAGCAGGATGCCTTCCTGCCTTTTGTTGAAGACGGCACCGTCGTGCTGGTCGGTGCGACGACAGAGAATCCTTCTTTCGAGTTGAACGCAGCACTGCTGTCCCGCGCCCAGGTATTGGTACTGAACCGGCTGGATGACGCGGCGCTGGAAACGTTGTTGGCCCGCGCTGAAGAAGACTTAAAGGTCACCCTGCCTCTGGATGACAATGCCCGTGCGGCCCTCAAGGCCATGGCAGATGGTGATGGCCGTTATCTGCTGAACCTCGTGGAAGACATCGTTGCCTTCAGTGAAGGCGATATCTTGGATCCAGCGGGTCTGGCTGTGTTGGTGCAGAAACGAGCGCCGGTCTATGACAAGGCGCAGGAAGGCCATTACAACCTCATCAGCGCCCTGCACAAGAGCCTGCGGGGCTCTGATGTAGACGCCGCGCTCTATTGGCTGGCCCGTATGCTGGCGGGCGGGGAAGACCCCCTGTTTATCGCACGCCGGTTGGTGCGTTTTGCCGCTGAAGACATCGGCCTGGCTGACCCGCAGGCTCTGCCACAGGCGCTGGCGGCCAAGGAAATGTATGTTTTTCTCGGGTCGGCGGAGGGGGAATTGGGGCTGGCTCAGGCGGTTATCTATCGGGCCTCCGCGCCCAAGTCTAATGCCGCTTATCGAGCCCTTGGAGTGGCCAGCCAGAAGGTGCGGGAGACGGGGTCGCTCATGCCACCAGCGCATATTTTGAATGCGCCGACCGGACTGATGAAAGATCTTGGCTATGGCAAGGGCTATGCCTATGACCACGACACGGAAGATGGCTTTTCCGGTCAGCATTACTTCCCGGACGATATGGGTCGCATAACCCTGTATGAGCCGGTAGACCGAGGCTTTGAGCGGGAAATTCGCGAGCGGATGGATTATTGGTCCAGCCTACGGGCGAGGCTGGGTGGCCGGCATTCTCCGCAAGACGACTAGATGCCAGCGTTTGACCTATTCATCGGTGTTGATTGGTCAGGTGCGCGCGGGCCGCGCCTGCCGGGTTTTCAGGTAGCACTTCTCGATGCGCATACAGATGTCCTGCAGTTGGTTGAGAACCCCGAAGGTGGTCATTGGCGACGGTCGGACTTTGTGGCGTGGCTACAAGGGCTTCTGGACGGTGACAGAACTCTTTTGTGTGGTATGGACTTCTCCTTTTGCCTCCCGTGGGTGGACAGGCAGGCTTGGCTTCCGGGCATAGAATTGGAAGGCAACCACCAGAATGTGTGGGTGTTGTTGGATGAATATGGGGGTGACAAGGAATTCGGCGTGAACGCATTCGTCATCAGCGAACCCTGGTCAGACTATTTCGCTTCCATGGACCATGTGGGTGCAAATTATGAACGCCGCCTACGCGTCACTGAACAGGCCTGTATGGAACAGGGGCTGGGTACACCCGAAAGCCTATTCAATTTGCGCGGGGCCAGGCAGGTGGGTAAATCGTCGCTGACAGGGATGCGGATACTGCACGCGCTGAAACACGTGAACCCCGAGCTGGTGATCTGGCCCTTTGATGATGTGATCCCCGGCCGGTCGGCCCTGGTTGAGACATTCCCGACGGCATTTGTGCGTATGGCAGGTGGCGGTGCTGGCAAAGTGCGGGATGTTGGCAGATTGCAGGACGTTTTGGTTTCTTTGGGCTGTTTACGGGCAGCGCTTCCGGACCAGGTGAACGACAATCAGGCCGACGCGTTAATTACGGCTGCGGGCTTGCGCTATGGCGCGGCTAATAGCGACTTGTGGCATCCCGCAGGATTATCGGATAGGGTGCGCCGCAAAGAGGGTTGGACTTTCGGGGTCCGATAGCCGGCTGAGAGACAAGGCGGAATTGCGCATGCAGACATTGCTGATGATAGGGCTGGGCGGAGCCGTTGGCGCCATAGGCCGCTATTCGCTGGGGCGCGCGTTTTTCCATATGGTCGGACCTGGTTTCCCATGGGGGACGCTGGCGGCCAATGTGCTTGGTTCATTTGCCATGGGGCTGTTGGTGACGGCGGCGGCACTGAAGTTTAATCTGTCACAGCCTGTCCAAACTGGGCTAACAGTCGGCCTGCTAGGTGGTTTCACAACCTTTTCAGCTTTTTCTCTGGAGACCGCACTGATGATTGAGCGCAGCCAGTGGACCCATGCCATCAGCTACAGTGTTGGCTCCGTGGTTCTGTGTGTCATGGCGCTATTCGCGGGCATGTATATCGTGAGGCATTGGTGATGAGTGGCGTTCAGACAAAAACCGTTGCCGATGGCGATGATGGCGTGCGTCTGGACCGCTGGTTCAAACAACATGTGCCGGACTTACCTTTTGGCCGCCTACAGAAGTTGCTGCGCACCGGCCAGGTGCGGGTGGACGGCAAGCGGGCGAAGGCCGATACACGCGTTGAAGCAGGGGCTGAAATTCGTATTCCGCCTTATCAGGCGGGGGATAAGACAGCCAAACCCAAACATCGGGTAAACGACAAAGATGCCGAGATGATCCGCAGCCTCATCCTGTATCAGGATGATTGGGTTATCGCGATTAACAAGCCGCCGGGGCTGGCTGTGCAGGGCGGGTCGCGCACGGCACGGCATATTGACGGCATGTTGGATGCCCTCCAGTTCAAGGCACCGGAGCGACCAAGGCTTGTTCACCGGCTCGACAAGGACACAAGCGGTGTGTTGCTACTTGCACGCACGCGCAAGGCGGCTCAGGTGCTGACCAAGGCCTTTGCCTCCAAAGATATTCGCAAGATCTATTGGGCGCTCGTGGTCGGCAACCCGGAGATGGATGAAGGGGAAATTT
>JAURPT010000132.1 GCA_030836535.1 Alphaproteobacteria bacterium | reverse complement strand
TCGAAGTTTCTTGATTTTGGTGAAGACGGCAATCAGGCCATCATGGTCAACAATGATGATTGGCTATCGAAACTGAACTACATCGATTTCCTGCGGGAATATGGCGTTCATTTCACCGTCAATCGGATGATGAGCTTTGAAAGCGTCAAGCTGCGGCTGGACCGCGAACAGCCCCTCACCTTCCTGGAATTCAATTACATGATCCTTCAGGGATATGACTTCCTGGAACTGTTCCGCCGCCACAACTGCACCGTGCAGCTCTCTGGCGCAGACCAATGGGGGAATGTCATCAACGGCATCGAGCTGGGCCGTCGTGTTGATCAGGCCGAACTCTACGGTTTTACCTCGCCACTGATCACGACCAGTTCCGGCGAGAAAATGGGTAAATCGGTCGGCGGTGCCGTATGGCTTAATGCAGAACGCCTTTCCGCTTACTATTACTGGCAATTCTGGCGCAATACCGGTGACGCTGACGTTATCTGCTTCCTGAAATTGTTTACGGACCTGCCGCTGGCGGAGATCGCCAAGCTGGAAAGTCTGGAAGGTGCAGAGCTGAACCAGGCCAAAGTCCTCCTCGCCAACGAAGCGACAACGCTGGCCCACGGCGCAGAGGCCGCCGCCGAAGCAGAAGCCACCGCCAAGCGCACCTTTGAGCAGGGCGGCGCCGGTGATAATTTGCCGACGGTGGAAATTTCAGGCCAAGAGCTTGAAAACGGGGTCAGTCTGATCAATCTCCTTAGGGAAGCGGGACTTTCTTCGTCTAACGGCGACGCCCGCCGCCTGATCAAGGGTGGCGGTGCCAAGATCAACGACGAAAAAGCCGCGGATGAAAATGTGATGGTCTCAAATACAGACCTGAACGATGATGGGGTTATCAAGCTCTCTGCCGGCAAAAAGCGACATGCTATTGTCAGGCCGGTATAAGGTAGCTTGAGACAGTCGTAACTGGAGACAGACATGATGAAGACGTGGACACTTGGATTGGTCGCAGCGGGCATGTTGATGAGCGCCCCAATAGCTGCACAGGCCGATGAATCGGAACAGGCGGCTGTCCAGCCAGCCGGTGAAAAGGTCAGTTGCATTGATACGCATCGCGTACGTGACACCAAAGTACTCGACAACCAAACGGTTCTGTTCCGTATGCGTGGTGGTCCAGACTACGAAATGAAACTGACGCGACGCTGCCCTGGCCTGAAAATGCAGCGAACGATCGTGTATGAACCAATGCCATCACACAAATTGTGCACCGTAGACACGATCAAGGTGCCGATAACGTCATCAGGTGGTCTGTTCAGCAACAACTTTACTCACTGCCTGATTGACAGCTTCACGGAAGTACCCGAGGAAGCTGACGACAATAAAGAAGGCGCTTAGAACCAGCGATTGACTTCCAGCTTATAGAAGCGAAAGTCTTCTTCGAACTTGGCGCGAAGATAATGCTCTTCGCGCCGCACTACTCCCCAATGGATCAATGCTGCTGCGGGCACCAGCAGGGCAATGATCCAGCCATTACCGAAAATCAGCGCCACACCCAGGGTCAGCGCCATATATGACAGATACATTGAGTTACGGCTGAACTTGTACGGGCCGTCTGTAACGATGGTCTTGGTGGAATGTTTCTGGCTGATACGTTCACCTGAGCGCCTGAAGGCTGTACACTGGCCACAAGGAACAGGGTCCCGACACTATAGAGGCTTATACCCAGCCCCAGGCGCACATATACCAGCTCGGGAAAGAGGTGTAGCGGCCAGATAGCCTGCAGAAATATTCCGAATACAATAACCGCAACGCAAATCAGGGATGGAGGCAGGATGGCGCTAAAATGCACCCTTCTGCGAACTCTCACATGCCGTTCCGCGTTATCGTCCATATCCCCCACCGGATAACCTTGTTAATTTCGGCCGCCGCCGAATATGCCTTTAATGAAGCCCGGCGTCAAAATAGATGCTGTATCGACATCGACCTCTGGATTATCAGTCGACCCTGTCATCGTAAAATCTATGCCCAGGAAGCCATCCTGCGCCCCGCCGGTAATAATATCACCAACAATTGGCACCGACCGGATAATTGTGTTGATCGTATACGCTGGTATAATCGTGCCACTTACATCAATTTGCTCAAAATTATTCCGCAATTCGCCATCCATCCGCAGGCCAATACTTGGGCCCAGGGCAACCGCGTCATTGAACGTAAGAAGCCCACTTTCCAGCCGAAACCCTAGTTCAAAAGTATCGAATGAGATCCCACCACCGCTCATAATGTCACGCAAACCGGTAATGGATGCCACATTGAGCACCTGTGCAAGCCCCGGTGCGTTCCCTACCGTAAAGTCTCGAATTCTAACTCTTCCCGTGGTGATATCTTTTTCTACCGCAACACGGGTTCTGGCATTCAACCTGACATCGCCGCCTTCTGCACCATCGAACACCCCGAGTGCTCGAACCACATAGCCAGCATTATCAGACAGCAACTCAACTTCTGTCTCCTCAGGATACGGAATGGAGCTGACAAAGAAAGAATGCTTGGAACCAATCAAGCCACTCATGTGAATGTCCCGCAACGCACTGTTTTCCAGCCTGAGCAACCCCACAAAGTCCTGTAGCCGCGTGCCCTCATGGGCCAATACCTCGTTGAAGGAGACATCCACCTCGATGTCGAATCCCTCCCCTGCTTCGCCCTCATCGAATAGCGTATCAATAACCGGGCGAACATCCATGCTCGCGCCTCCAATTCGGCCGCTAATACTGGATCCTCCATCTGAAAAGTCCAGGTCAGTCGTCAAATTGTTGGCGTTTACCAAAAGCTCGTGGACCTCGATTTGCTGCGGTATCAGGTCAAATCCAAAAATGGCCTGCCCCTTTGCCGTCAACGCCTCGCCGAGAAGGTCAAAGTCTGGAATAGCAATATGCCCCTCTTCTACAACAAGGTTGAAAGTGAGGTTTGTGGATTGTCCAAGGGGCTTCTCCCATGTCAGCAGCGGAATATGGATGTCGGACTGAGCAAAACCCAGTTTTCCGTCACCCTCCACTATGTTGAGCCCGTTGCCGCGCAGGTTAAGGCTGATATCAACACTGCCTGTAAAGGGTATGTCGAAACCCATTGCCTCTTCGAGCGCCGGTACAGTTGAAGGCCCGTTCAGGGTGACGATGCTTCCAAAACTGTCTCCGCGCACAAATTTTTCGGACCATGTTGCCTGAAATGCCAAACCACCCACTTTGACCGAGCCAGCCGTTTCAAGATGGTGCGAGTCGATAAACAGGTCCAGATCACCCTCTGAAATCTCGGTTCTGCCTTCCAGTATGGCGGCATAGAAGTCTGTGATCTTTCCGTTGATCTCCATATCCACATCTCTGAACAACAACTTCTGCAAGAGCGGGAAACGCACTTCCAGATGCGCCTCCCCCGCACCCCCCAATTCGGCAGGGTCAATGCTGTATTCCTTTACAAATTTCAGGGGTTCGAAGGTCGTGATATAGACGAGGTCTGAGATCTGACCTGCAATGTCAGTAGAGATCACTGCGTCATGAACCCTTTCGACATTCAAATTATCCAACAGCACGTGGCTGTTTGTCAGATCAATATTCATGCCCGTTTCTGCATCAGCAATACGAGCCGTTTTAACCAAAACATCCAGCGTTTTTTCTGTAAATGTACCTTGTCCCGTCCCATCAATAACCGGCGGCATAGGACGCAAATAGTGAGCCTCCATGCCCTCAAAGTCGAACGCAGCGGTAAATGTCCCATCCGGCAGCGGCCCGGTTTCATAATCCGCCCCAAGCCCGAACTGACCTTCCAGCCTGTTGATAGTTCCGCCTGTAATGTTGCGCTCAATCCACCCACGAGAAAAAGGTTTAAAGGAAACCGGCCACACGCGTGCGACGTTGGGGAAAGTCAGGTTTTGAATGACAATATCTGCGTCATAAGCAACACCTTCACCCTCAAGCATGATATGGCCGCTGATATCGAAGCTTGCGCCATTCGCAAGAAGGTTGATTCTGGAGAGTGTGAGCTTGCCTTCACTGCGGTCGAGATTGCCCATAATGTGGCCCCGGACAACGCGCAGCCTGTCAGCAAAGACCTTCGGCCTCAGAATTGTCCCATCACCAACTTTAATCTCGAAGCTTACATCTTCCACGTCAAAGGAAGGGGTCGTCTGCAGACTCGCCGAAAGGGATACGGGTAGCTCTAGTCCATGTAATTGCTGCCAAAAGCCGAAGTCCCGATGCAAATCACTGGGGGTCAGGTCCTGAATATCCACATCCACGGCAGAACGGCCACTTTCCTTGTCATACAGAAGCGCCAAATCAATATGGCTGGTACGACTTTCGGCCGTGAAGGCACCCCGCAGCTGGACGCTCAAGCCTGCTTCTGCCTTGGCAAAAACAAGGTGCACGTCTTCGATTGTCCAATCAGAAGCATAGGCGAGATCATCAATCGTCAGCGTGGCGTCGACCACGCGCACCTCCCGCAGTCTGTCCAAACCGCCCCCGGCTGGTTTGTCGACCAACAATTGAACAATCTGCGCCAACACAGCTTCATAATTCGCCCCACCCGTTGCCACTGGGGCAAACCCCATGGAGCCGTCTTCGCGGCGGAGCAACCGCAAATCCGGATTGATAATAGTCAGGCTTTCCGGCGCCAGGCGTCCATCAACAACAGCAGAGGTTTCAAATCCGATAGCAATTTGCGAAAGATAGGCAATCTGTTCACCATTCGGGTTTTGAACGGCGACGCCAAGCGCACGGATGTCGATACCATCGTCCCAACTGTCCCAGTTCAGCACAAGGTCTTCAAACTGAATGGTGGTGTCGCCAAAATTACGATTGAGAACACCTTCTACAGTTGGCTTTAACGGTGACAAAGAGATTGGCCCAAACATCAGCGCCATCGCGGTCACAGCGACCACGCCAACGATGATGCCAAGCAGGATCATTACGCCCTTGGCCACCAATCCTCGTATTCCTGCTGTCAACGTTTCGCTCATTTTCGTATTCTGGTTGCCTGTCGCGCTTGGTGGCACCGCGGCTTGACCGCATTGGCTTAAGGCACCACTCTAAGACAGTGCACAGGATCGTTGCACTTTATTCGTTCACTGAGGACAAAAATGACCGACAGGACCTGGCCCGGCGAGCCAATAACTATTCCCCCACTGCCGGCGTCGACACCTATTGCCAACTTGGAAGAGGTGTTGGACCAGATCGACCACAGGGTTTTTCCATCCTCGTGGCAAAAACTGCTGCAAAGTATGTTTGCGCACAGCCCGTTTCTTGCCCAATCAGCAAGCAAGGAACAAGCCTTCCTGTCCCACATCATGGAAATAGGCTTCGACAGTGCTGCAGACCAGTTTTTGCAAGGCCTAACCGACGACTGCCTTGCCTGCAGCGAAACACCAGCACTCATGTCTCTGCTACGCCAGAGTAAGCGACAAGTAGCCCTGTTGTGCGGTTTGGCAGACATATCCGGTTGGTGGCAACAGTCCCGCGTCACGCGTGTTCTGAATGATTTCGCAAACCTGGCCGTTGACCAGGCTGTTATCCATCTTGTTTGGCAGCGCATGCAGTATGGCGACCTGGCCTGGCCCAACGGTATCGAAACACTGCCCACCGCCGACCTGGCGACTCAATGCGGCTTCTTCGTGCTGGCCATGGGCAAAATGGGGGCGGGCGAACTCAACTATTCCAGCGATGTCGATTTGATCTGCTTTTACGACGCAGACAACGCCCCCTACCAGGGACGCAAAAGCATTCAGGACTGCTACGTTCGCCTGACCCGTGAACTTGTCAAAGTGCTGCAGGAACGAACCGGCGACGGATATGTCTTTCGTGTTGACCTGCGTCTAAGGCCCGATGCAGGTTCCACGCCTCCGGCCATCTCGACCGATGCCGCCGAAATTTACTATCAGAGCCTGGGCATGAATTGGGAACGCTCCGCCATGATCAAGGCCCGGGTCGTTGCGGGAGATTTCAATGCTGGTGAGGTTTTTCTGTCTCAGTTAGAGCCATTTGTCTGGCGGAAAAACCTCGATTTTGCGGCACTGGAAGATATTCGGAACATGAAGAACCGGATTCATGAGCATCATGGCCACACAGCAATCACTGTCGCTGGCCAGGACGTTAAGCTGGGCCTTGGAGGCATCCGGGAAATAGAATTCCTTGTTCAGTCCCAGCAGCTTATTTCCGGCGGTCGTAATCCGGCCCTACGCGACAACCGCACTCAGGTCATGTTGACTATTTTGGCGGAGCATGACCATCTGGACCCGGAAGTCGCGATCCAACTCAACAATGCCTATGACTATTTGCGAACGCTGGAACATCGCCTGCAGATGGTTCGGGATGAACAGACCCACACCATGCCGACTGCCGAAAAAGACGTCGACCGTATCGCGCACTTTATGGGCTACGAAAACCCTGCAGTGTTCCGCCAGGAGACGCTTGAAGTCCTTCAATTCGTGCACGCCCAGTTCACAGGTCTTTTCCCGGAGGAAGAGATAAATGAGGAAACGACGCCTCTTCAATCGGCGTTGTCCGGCGGTGCCAGCGATGATGATACGCGCGCCATTGTTTCATCACTGGGCTTTGCGGATGCAGACAAGGTTCTGAGTATCATAGAGCGTTGGCGTGGCCCCCACTACAGGGCATGCCGCTCAGAACGAGCGCAGGCATTGCTGGAAGAATTGTTGCCCACAATTTTAGAGGCGCTGGCCGGCACGTCATTGCCGGACCACGCCCTGTTGCGATTTGATGAATTTCTGGCCAGCCTGCCGGCGGGCGTCCAGATGTTCGCGCTCTTTCAGTCCAACCCGAACCTAATCAATCTTTTGGCCACCATTGTTGGCAGCGCCCCGGTGCTGGCGGACATGATTGGGCGCAACAGCGCTTTGTTTGACGCGGTTTTGGACAGTGGTTTTTTCGACAGATTGCCAAGCCGGGAAGAATTGTCAGAAGATCTCGACCGCACTATGACAACAGCAAGAGATCTGCAGGACGTTCTGGACTTTGCCAGACGTTGGGTCCACGAACGCCAGTTCCAGATCGGCGTCAAAACGCTGCAGGGCGCGATCAGCGCTGACGAGGCCTATAACGGCCACACTTTGTTGGCCGAATTGTCTCTGTCCAGCCTCTACCCCGCCGTCGAAGAAGCCTTTTCGGAACAGCATGGCAGATTGGCCGATAGCGGCCTTGTCACCATCGCCATGGGCTCCTTTGGCGGTTTGGAAACCAGCCTGACCTCTGACCTGGACATGATCTTTGTTTATGAGGTCCCTGACCTGGAACAGCCTTCAGATGGCAGACGTCCATTGATGGCATCGCAATATTTTGCGCGTCTGAGCCAACGCTACATCAATGCCATTACCTCCCAGACCAGTGAGGGTCGCCTTTACGAAGTGGACATGCGCTTGCGCCCGTCAGGCAATGCGGGACCTATTGCGCTGACCTTAGACGCGTTCGACGAATATCAACAAAACCGGGCCTGGACTTGGGAGCATATGGCGTTGACCCGGGCACGCGTTATTGCTGGCCCACAGGCGTTGCAGCACAAGGTGACCGAAGCAATTCAAGGCGCATTGTGCAAACAGCGTGACCCGGAATCCCTACTTCGGGACGTCGCCTCCATGCGGCTGCGGCTGGCGAAGGAATTTTCCTCAGACAAACCCTGGAAGCTCAAGCACCATCGCGGTGGGTTGGTTGATATCGAATTCATCTGCCAATACCTGCAGCTGCTGCACGCATTTCAGAATCCAGATGTTTTACACCCGTCGACTCAACTGTCTCTGGCTAATTTGCAACAAAGCGGCTGCATCGATACTGCAGATGCCGGGCTACTGATCAGCGCCCATCAGTACATGAGCACCGTTCGTGCCTTTATGCGTCAGTGTATCGGTGCTGACCTGGGCCCTGACGACATAGAATCGCGAGATATGCGGCAGACATTGGCAGACGCAACGGGGTCACAGACCATTGATGAACTGAAAGATCGTGTCTATGCCTTGCAGGAGAACGTCCGCGAGATTTATACACGGGTAATCCAGCAACCTGCAGACGCCCTGCCCCAAGAGAATGAAGTAGAACAGGAGTAATAAGTGACCGTAGAACTCAATGTTGGCGACAACGCCCCCAACTTTTCTTTGCCTCGTGATGGTGGTGAAGTCGTCAATCTTTCAGACTTCTCAGGCAAAAAGCTTGTTGTATACTTCTACCCGAAAGACAGCACGCCGGGCTGCACGACAGAGGCCATCGACTTCACCAATGCCAAGGACGACTTTGCAGCCGCTGGTACCGAAATTGTCGGGGTGTCCCGCGATTCCCTGAAACGTCATGAAAACTTCATCAACAAGCAGAACCTGGGCATTGCCCTACTCTCCGATGAAGAAGGCAAGATGACAGAAGATTATGGCGTCTGGGTGGAAAAAAAGAACTACGGCCGCACCTATATGGGTATCGAACGGTCGACCTTCCTGATCGACGAAAGTGGCAAGATCACCCATGTATGGCGCAAGGTACGTGTAAAGGGCCATGTGGATGCTGTGCTCGCGGCAGCCAAAAGTGAATAGCGGATAATAACGAGCCATGACCATGGAAAGTCCAAGCCTTACAGAGGCCCTGGTTGATTGGGTCATGGCAAAACCTATCACCGACCATGATCGGGACATTGCCCGATTGTTCGTCCTGGATGCGGTCGCGTGTGCAATAGGTGCCAAGACCACCCCGCAGGGTGAAATCTTCAGGGATTGGTACGCGCATTCAGGCACAGATGCTGGGCGACAGGCCATGGCCTTCGGCGCCATGGTGCACACGCTGGAAATTGACGACCTGCATCGGGCTTCCGTTGTTCACCTTGGATGTGTCGTTATTCCCGCGGCATGGGCTGTTGCCCGTCGAGAAAATGCATCCGGCACCGCCATGCTCGACGCTGTTGTTCGAGGGTTTGAAGTCGCCTGCCGCATCGGCATGGCTGTTGGTCCTGCGCATTACGAAATATGGCACAATACCGCCACATGCGGGCCATTTGGCGCTGCCATGGCCACAGCCTGCCTCCTGAACCTGAGCGCTGAAAAGTCGGTGGATGCGCTTGGAAGTGCTGGCACGCAGAGCTCTGGCCTGTGGGAGTTTCTGTCCGCAGGGGCCATGAGCAAGCACCTGCATGCGGGTCGTGCTGCCGAAGCTGGTATTACTGCAGCAGACTTGGCCAGCTTGGGGTTGACGGGACCCAAGACAATTCTGGAAGGCAAGCAGGGTTTTTTCGCGGCAACCTGCCCAGACCCGCAACCTTCAGCTATCAATACCGGTATCGATCAGCCCTGGCAGGTTCACCAAACATCCATCAAGCCCTGGCCGAGCTGCCGTCACACACACCCGACCATTGATGCAGCACTTGAACTGGGCTCCAGGTACGATTTAGACGATATAGAAGATATTGACGTCAGCACGTATCAGGCTGCCATCAATGTCTGTAACAGACCATTGCCGCAGACAGATTATGACGCCAAATTTTCGTTACAGCATTGTGTTGTCGCGGCCTTGAGCAGCCCGCAGGTCGATTTCCACAGTTTTAACGACAGTGCCCGCGAGGCCCTGTCTGGCTACTGGAACCGGGTTCGGCTGAGTGCTGATGCATCCTTCGATGTGGCCTACCCCGATAGTTGGGGCGCTGAGATCCGACTTACTCTGAAGAATGGCGACACCGCTGTGGCATCTCGCCATTTCGCTAAGGGGGACCCGGAAGCAGCATTGACCCCGGCAGAAATGATGGAAAAGGCTGCCGGGCTAATGTCCATGGGGGCGCTGAATGATAATCGGGGCCTTATTGACAGCATAATGAGCTTGGGACTGGCCCCGATCCCCGCTTTGCCCCTGCCCGGCCTATCATGATGTCGAAGATGACGCTGACGGCCGCTGCCCGTGAAATCTTGCTGACACCCCACCCGGTGGCTAAAGCCGAACGCAGCCTGGGGGTAGCCCGACAATGGCAACGGGGTGAAATTTGGTCTATCGGTGCTGCCAATGCGCCTGATCGCCCTGCACAACCTGAGCGGCCGCTCCTTATGCTACCCAAGAATACACCCAAGCGTCGCTCTGCTGGTTCACTCAGCAACAGAATTGCCATGTTGCATGCGGTCGCCCACATTGAGCTAAATGCCATTAACCTGGCCTGGGATATCATCTGTCGATTTGCACATGATACATTACCCAAAACCTTCTTCGATGACTGGGTAAGCATTGGCTGTGAAGAAGCAGAGCATTTCCTGCTCCTTAACACACGCCTCGCCGCCTTGGATGCAACCTATGGCGACCTGCCTGCCCACGACGGTCTTTGGCAGGCGGCAGACTCAACGCGACACAATTTGCTGGACCGTCTGGCCATCGTGCCTCTTGTCTTCGAAGCCCGTGGTCTGGACGTCACCCCCGGTATGATCCGTAAGTTCAAAAATGTCGGCGACAATGACAGCGCAATTGCCCTGCAGAAAATATACGACGAAGAAATTGGTCACGTTGCTGCCGGCATCCGCTGGTATGAGTGGCAGTGTCGGCGCGAAGGCAAGCCTCCCGAGGCCACCTGGAAGGCCCTTGTGAAACAACATTATGCCGGGCAACTTAAACCACCCTTTAATGAAGAAGCCCGAAGCGCCGCAAACTTTCCGCCAAGCTATTATCTTATGGAAAGTGCTGACTAAATTTTGTAAAACCTTTGTGTCTTCAACATTCCGCGACGATTTGCCTGCCCAGACGTGACAAGCCCTGATGAGAACAGAAAGACCCCCTCATTGGGTGACGATCTTATAGGACTGGTTGGGCGTGTATTGCCACCTCAACTGTCCCGCCGCCTCAGCCGCTGGCTCGATCGCACATTTCCGGAACGTGAGGTGCACCTTCGCAGCGAAGGCGCCGTAAAATTCTACATCTTTTCTCCGCACCTGCAGTTCAGCCTGGTCAGCGGGATGGTCGCCGTAACAGCGTGGATAGGCGCAGCAACAGCGGGGCTGGTTTTTGGTGACGACACCATTCAAGCCAGGGACGTACAGATTGCCCGGCTACATGAACAGGAACGCAAGCTGCGCGACAATATCCAGCATCTGGAACAGGATGTTCTCACGCGCACTGAATCACTGGAGCAACGCCAACACTTTGTAGAAGGCTTGCTGGAAGCGGTTATCCCCACTGAAATTGCCCCGGTCACAGCCAAGGGGCCAGACGCCATCGCAAGTGACGAACAGGAACGCGATGCGTCGCGGTCTGTTGGCGGACCTGTAGAAGCCATGCCTGCAGACACCGGCAAAACACCGGACAAGGCAGCCGACAAGACTGACAAACAGGACGAGTTGAGTAATCTTGAAAAGCGTCAGGATCAGGCACTGCAGAAGATCGCGTTTTACATGGACCACTCCACCCAGCGTTTGACGCATGCAATCGATACGACGGGTCTGGATTCCTCAGCGCTGATTGGCAACTTTGCAGTTCGACGTGACGAATATTCAGCACCTTTCCTTCTACATCCAGTCAATCACCATAATGCGGTTCCAGCCAATTGGCAGGCGGATCAACTGATCAACAATGGGTTGGAGCTGGAAGTATTGCGCCATACGGTCAACAACCTTCCGCTTTCTGCACCGGTATTGACCGAGAATTATATCTCCAGCGGATATGGCGGTCGTCGCGACCCCTTCAAGAAGACATGGGCTTTTCATGCCGGCCTGGATATAGCCGGGCATTGGAAGGCCCCCATCTATGCAACAGCCGCCGGAACGGTAACCTTTGTCGGCCGCAAGGGAGCCTATGGCCGCATGATCGAAATTGACCACGGCAACGGTTTTGTTACGCGCTATGGGCATCTCGCCAAGATTCTGGTAAAAAAGGGTCAAGTCATCAGCCTTTCGGAAACCGTAGGGTTGATGGGTAATTCGGGCCGCAGTACGGGAACGCATCTGCATTACGAAATTCGATATCAGGGTAAATCACTGAACCCGGCTAAGTTCCTCAAGGCTGCGCAACATGTTCAAACGATCTGACGACAAAGTTGGCCAGAGTTCGCCAACGCAGACAAACAAGAAAGTACGTCCCGTGTCTACACCCGCTGCAAAACCATCCAACAACGCCCCTTCCATCATAGGTGCCGACGTCCGTCTCACCGGCAACCTGGTTACGACGGGCGAAATACAATTCGATGGCAGCATTGAGGGTGACCTGGAATGCGGCGCGCTTACAGTTGGCAACAGTGCCCAAGTATCCGGCAACATTAAAGCCGAAACCGTCACCGTCCACGGGAAAGTCAGCGGCACCATCAATGCCAAGCGCGTTAAGCTTGAACAATCTTCCAAGGTGATTGGTGACATTGTTCACCAGGACATCTCTGTCGCGTCTGGTGCGCATATTGAAGGCAGCCTGAAACGGGTTGATTCAGCTCCGGCTGCCAAGCCTGCTGCACCGAATCCGGCTTCGTCAAAGGCCGCCGAATAGTTTAGTCGAGATCTTCTACGTCGACCGTGGTGCCATCCAGCCGAGCCGCCAGTGCAGCGGCAATGAACGGGTCGAGTTCACCATCCAATACATTCTGGGGCTGAGACGTCTCTACCCCTGTGCGCAGGTCTTTCACCATTTGATAGGGCTGCAACACATAAGATCTAATCTGGTGCCCCCAGCCAATATCGGTTTTCGCCGCTGCTTCCGCCTGTGCCTTTTCTTCCCGGGCACGCAACTCCGCCTCATACAGGCGGCTCTGCAGCATCTTCATGGCTTCTGCTCTGTTCTTGTGCTGTGACCGCTGGTTCTGGCACTGAACAACGATATTTGTAGGAATGTGGGTAATACGTACCGCACTATCTGTTGTGTTTACATGCTGCCCGCCCGCACCGGACGCCCGGTAAGTATCAACACGCAGTTCACTTTCTGCGATCTCGATGTTGATGCTGTCGTCGATCACCGGATAGACACCCACGCTGGCAAAGCTCGTATGGCGTCTTGCGTTGGAATCGAATGGTGAAATGCGGACCAGTCGATGTACACCGGCCTCTGTTTTCAGCCAGCCAAAGGCACTGTCCCCTTTTACAACCAGTGTAACCGATTTAATGCCCGCTTCTTCGCCGTGGCTTTCTTCGGCCACGTCGACGCGGTAGCCACGACGCTCTGCCCATCGGGTGTACATTCGGACCAACATGGAAGCCCAGTCCTGGCTTTCCGTACCACCAGCACCGGCGTGGACTTCCAGATAGGTGTCATTGCTGTCTGCTTCGCCTGACAGCAACGCGGCGACCCGCTTTTCCTCTGCAAGAATGGCAAGCTCAACAAGCGACTGATGCGCTTCATCCAAAACGTCGTCGTCGCCTTCTTCTTCAGCAAGCTCGATCAGGTCGATATTGTCGGTGACACCCTGGTCAATGTCATTGCAGGCGGTAATCGCATCATCCAGCATGGTGCGTTCACGCATTACTTTGCGGGCCAGGTCCGGGTCATCCCAGAGATTGGGGTCCTCTACCCGTGCATTCAGTTCATCGAGCTTGCGGTTTGCTGTCTCCCAGTCAAAGAGACCTCCTCAGCAGCTCAACTGACTGCTTGATGCTATCTATTTGTGCCTGGGTTTCAGCGCGCACGGTAACCTCTTGATTTTCTTGTAGTGTAGAGCGGTGAAGCGCTCTAGTAGAGCCCGCCGGTACCGACCGGCGACTGGTTACCCATTTGCTCCATTTGCGAAGACCCGTCAAGTACACTTCTGGTCGCTGTGGGCTCTGTACCCGGTTTAAAAGCCTCCAGAATGACGTTGCGATCGTCAGGCGACGTGGGCAATCCGGTCTTGGCATTGACCCGAACAAGGCTGATTTCGGGCGGTATCCGGAAAGGAATGGCTGGTTTGCCTTCCAACGCCTGCTTGAAAAAGTCCCTGAAGATAGGGGCGGTCACGCTGGAGCCGGTTTCCTTCTTGCCCAGGCTGGACGGTTGGTCGAACCCTGCAAAAACACCAACAACCAAATCAGGCGAGAAGCCGATAAACCACGTATCCTGGCTTTCATTTGTAGTGCCTGTTTTACCTGCAAGGGGCTTGCCAACGGCCCGAATACGA
This sequence comes from Alphaproteobacteria bacterium, assembly GCA_030836535.1. Lineage (GTDB taxonomy): Bacteria > Pseudomonadota > Alphaproteobacteria > SMXS01 > SMXS01 > SMXS01. Next base: position 8,958 of record JAURPT010000132.1, on the reverse strand, counting down.
ACACCTGTACCGCGCTGCACAACGCCCTGCAGGAAAGAAACGATCTGATAGGCCGTTCCAGAATCCAGCACCGTTTCACGTATATCATCGATATGGGGCATGGCCTGCTGTTGCCACATGCCTGGCTGGCAATCTATGCAGGACCTGTCGTCTGAACGATAAACGGTTCGACCTCGCCTATCCTGTATCCTGTCGATCAGTGTTGGCTGTACCCGCTTGCCACCATTCACCAACATGCCATAGGCCGCCGTCAGCTGCATCAGGGTGGTCTCCCCTGCTCCCAGTGACATTGCCAGGGTCTCGGGCATATCACTCATGATATCGAACTTGCTGGCATAGTCTGAAACAATCTGCATGCCCAAGTTCTGAGCAAGCCGTACCGTCATCAGGTTTCGAGATTTTTCGATACCCAGTCGCAATGTGCTGGGGCCGTAGAATTTGTTGGAGTAGTTGGCCGGTTTCCATTTCCCCATGCCAAATCCCTGATCAATCACAAATGGTGCATCGAGGATGAGATCAGATGGCGTAAATCCATGATCCAACGCCGCTGCATAGACAAATGGTTTGAAAGCAGAACCCGGCTGACGCTTGGCCTGCGTCGCACGGTTGAATTCGCTCGCGTTAAAATCGAAGCCGCCAACCATCGCCAGAACACGCCCGGTATGTGGATCCATGGCCACAATGGCGCCATCGATCATGGGGACTTGCCTGAGCTCATAAAACCCGGTTTTGCCCTCTTCCGAATGGATAGATTCCACCAGGACGACATCACCCGGCGATAGAATATCTTCGGGATGTTTCGGACGGGCGCCACGCGCATCCACACTCAACCAAGGCCTTGCCCATTTCAAGGCATTCAACGCGATATAGCCGTTAGAACCATCCGCAAACCCGATCAGCGTATCGGTCTCATCAAACCGCAGAACAACGGCCTGCTGCCATTGCGTCCCCGGAATGCTCTTGGCCATGTCGGCTAGCCGGGCCTGCCAGTTCACTTGCGCCGCAGGTTCCATATTGATACGTCCCAAAGGCCCGCGCCAACCATGACGGCGGTCATACGCTGTCAAACCGTCACGCAAGACGGTTTCAGCAATCGTTTGCAACGTTGGCTCCAGCGATGTCCGGACAGAAAGCCCACCTTCATAAAGGGCACGGTTGCCGTAGATATTCTGCAACTCTCGGCGAACTTCCTCGTTGAAATGTGCAGCGTCGAACAGGTCTTCGCCTGTACCGCGCTGATACCCCAGCGGTTGATCCGCAGAACGATCCTGCTGCGCCTTCGTGATAAAGCCCTCATCCTCCATCCGGCCCAAAACCCAGTTACGACGTCCAATCGCCGCGCCTTCCTTGCGAACCGGATGGTAGTTGTTAGGCCCTTTGGGTAGCGCCGCCAGATAGGCAACTTCCGACAGAGAAAGTTCGGCGAGAGATTTATCGAAATAGTTCAATGATGCCGCCGCGACACCATAGGAACCGACGCCCAGATAAATCTCATTCAGATAAAGCTCTAGAATCTGCTCTTTGGTGAAAGCCTGCTCAATACGATAGGCGAGGATTGCTTCTCGGATTTTACGTCGGTAGGAGACTTCACCAGTCAGCAGAAAGTTCTTCGCAACCTGCTGAGTGATTGTGGACGCGCCGACCAACCGGCGGTCGCTGGCAACATTGACAACATTGGTCAGGGCGGCACGAACAATGCCGATGTAATCCAACCCTTCATGACTGTAAAAATGCTGGTCTTCCGCCGCAATAAATGCGTTTACGACCTTATTGGGAATGGCCGAAATGGGCACAAACAGCCTTCGTTCACGTGCATATTCCGCCAACAATTGGCCATTTGCCGCATGGATACGTGTCGTCACCGGTGGTTCATAATTGGCAAGCTGCTGAATATCCGGAAGGTCGCGACCAAAGGTGTACAGCACAGTGAACAAGCCGATTGCAGCAGCAACCAGGCCGCCGAAAAGCGTACCACCAATTATCCAGGACCAGCGTCTAAGGCCCCATTTCCTTCGGTCGTCAGACATTCTGACCTACCCCCCATCGCGTTATGGGTACGTTATCTACGAAATACGGCAATCTTGTGGCAAGGCCAACCATCGACACTTCACAATTGGTTGACGACACCGAAGACCCCATGCCTCCATTCAGGGCGAAGCGAGTTGAGCCTCTCGATCCCTGAAATACCGATCAACAGCTTTGGTTATGGCTATCGCAATACGATCAACGCCTTTGCGTGAAATCAGCAAATCTGTGTCATGCCGGTTTGAGAGATACCCCATCTCTACCAGAACAGCGGGAACGTCAGGTCCCTTCAGGACACGGAAGCCCGCAAAGCGATGCGGATTCTTGCGAATTTTCACCTGTTTTGCCATTTCCGGCACCAGCATGTTGGCGAATTCGGCCGAGTAATTCATGGTCTCTCGCTGGGACAGATCAATAAGAATCTGTGTGACATCATTGGTCTGCCCCTGCAGATCGACTCCAGCAATGATATCCGCCTTGTTTTCCTTGGCCGCCAGCGCTGCCGCTTCTTTGTCCGACGACGTTTCAGAAAGTGTATAGACCGTTGCACCGCGAATACGACGGTCCTTGATTGAATCTGCATGAAGAGAGATAAACAGGTCACCCCCATTACGACGGGAAATATTCACCCGTTCCCTCAGGGGAATGAAGAAGTCCTTGTCTCGCGTAAGAACAACATTGTACCGGCCAGTGGCTTCCAGCTTCTTCTTCAACGCCTGACCCGCGCGAAGGGTTACCGCCTTTTCCTGGTGACCACGCGCGCTGATAGTTCCTGGGTCCACGCCGCCATGTCCGGGATCAACAATGATGGTCTTCCTGCCATATTTGCGCTGAACCGCTTTCGGCTGCTGATATTGAACTGGTTTGATCGACGTCTTGCCAAGGTTGGCCATAAAGGTTGACCGGTCTGTCGCCTCAAGATCGATAACCAACCTATAGCCATAAGGACCACTTGGCTTGAGGATGAAGGACTTCTTAACCCGCACCGGCTTTGCCAGATCCAACACCAGGCGGGATGTACCAGGCTGGAACATGCCAAAGCGATAGTCTTTGACGAGGCCCTTACCGGCCACCTTTGTTGCGGATGAGATTTTCCAGTTCAGTTCCGGCAGGTCCAGTACAATCCGGTACGGATCAGCCAGGGCAAAGACGTGGAAATCCACATGCGCATCAAGGTCCATTACGAAACGGGTAGACTGCGCATGGTCTCCAATCCGAACGCCTGTCGCCGACGGTTGGGCAGCCAAAGACGAAACGAACAACAAATTGACCACTATCGCCAATACCACAGAATACACTGCAAACAGCTGACGCATTAATCTTGGGTTGCTGTGCCAGAGACTGGCTATTGTCTCAGCATTCCTCACGATGCCTGCCTCTCCTTACCGTCGCCGCATGGCCACATATTGTGCCTCTGACATTAGAGACTACCAGAACCGGTATCACTGAAAAAGACGCAATGACGCCCCGAAACCGGGATTTTACACTGCACCACATAAGATGAACCGTTAATGAATCGCACATATATGGCAATCATTTAGTTGTAAAAATTATGCAAACCGGGCTATTGTCTGCGCGCAGGTAAACGTGCTTCGGCACAGGGAAGTAGAAATCCTGGCGTTTCGCGGACAGCATCCTTGCTGATGCCCCTCCTTTCAAAAGCGCAAAACAGGACAACCCAGGCGCATAGGGCTGCAGGGATCTTCTTCTCCAGCTTGCAAGACAAAAACAATCACAGGCTGATCTGGCCGGCCATAATGAACATGAATCGCAGCACAGGAACGTTCAAGCATCACCCGGTTTCCGGGCGTTTTGGTACACCTTCCCCTGCTGTATTGTTGTCGAGCCAGACCGCCACCATTGACATGATTAGTGCGTCGAAACTGCGCGCCGTAAGGCAGCGCCCCTCGACGCCATGGAGAAAACACCAATGCCAACGCGCATGCTCATCGACGCCTCCCATTCCGAAGAGACTCGGGTGGCCGTCGTTCGCGGCAATCGCATCGAAGAATTCGATTTTGAGGCCGCCAACAAAAAACAACTTCGGGGAAATATCTATCTTGCACGGGTAACACGGGTCGAACCGTCCCTGCAGGCAGCCTTCGTTGAATATGGCGGTAATCGCCATGGCTTTCTGGCCTTCAGCGAAATCCACCCGGATTATTACCAGATCCCTATCGAAGACCGTGAGGCCCTGATCGCTGAGGAAGCACAGAGCCGTGCCTCTTCTGATGATGATGACGAAGAAGAACCAACGACGGAAGCCAGTGGGGACGACGAAGACGCCCCAGGCCCCGAAGTTGAAGAAGTTGGCGCAGATGACACACTGGGTGATGCGGAAGCTGCTCGCAATGTGCCCTCTTCCCGTCGCTATAAAATTCAGGAAGTCATCAAGCGCCGCCAGATCCTGCTGATCCAGGTGGTTAAGGAAGAACGCGGCAACAAAGGCGCCGCCCTGACAACATACCTTTCACTGGCGGGTCGCCACTGCGTATTGATGCCCAATACGGCCCGTGGCGGCGGTGTCAGCCGCAAAATCGGCAACTATTCCGACCGCAAGCGCCTGAAGAAGATCCTCAATGACCTTGAAGTACCTGAGGGTATGGGCTGTATCATTCGGACCGCTGGCGCCAACCGCACCAAGGCCGAGATAAAGCGCGACTACACCTATCTGCTGCGACAGTGGGACAGCATTCGCGAACTGACACTAAGTTCCACAGCACCAATCCTGATCCACGAAGAAGGTGATCTGATCCGCCGTTCCATGCGCGATGTCTATTCCAGCGAAATCGACGAAGTGCTCGTTGAAGGTGCCAATGGATACCGGGTGGCCAAGGACTTCATGAAAATCATGATGCCGAGCCATGCCCGCAAGGTGCAGCAATACAAGGAAGATATTCCCCTCTTCCACCGCTACCAGGTGGAAAGTCAGCTGGAATCCATGTTCAGCACCACGGTGACGCTCAAATCCGGGGGCTATTTAGTGATCAACCCGACGGAAGCACTCATTTCCATCGATGTGAACTCGGGCAAAGCCACCAAAGAACGCAATATCGAGAAAACGGCGCACAAAACCAACTTGGAGGCCGCGGAGGAAGTAGCACGCCAGTTGCGCCTGCGAGACCTGGCGGGCCTGATCGTCATCGACTTCATTGATATGGACGAGCCACGCCATAACCGTGCTGTCGAACGGAAAATGAAAGAGTGCCTGAAGACAGACCGTGCCCGCCTGCAAGTGGGCCGGATATCTGCCTTTGGTCTGATGGAAATGTCGCGTCAGCGTACCCGGCCGGGCATGTTGGAAGTCAGCTCCCACACCTGCCCCATGTGCGAAGGCACAGGCCTTGTCCGCAATGTCGAATCATCTGCCCTTCAGGTCCTGCGCGCTATTGAAGGCGAAGGCATCCATAGCCGGGGTCGTAAACTCCATGTTGCGATACCAGCCGACGTCGCTTTGTACATACTCAATCACAAGCGTCGTGAACTGGGTGATATCGAAGACCGGTACGAAATCCAGGTAGATATGGAAGGCGATGCCTCCATGCACCGGCCTCATTATGAAATCCGTCGTGAGGGCTCCGCTGGTCAGCAGGATGAAGATCAGAATAATCGCCGTCGCATTGATCGTCGGGACAAATCTGGCGACGACGAACAAAAGGGTAATCGTCGCAATCGTCGAAACCGTCGCAATCGGGACGATGACAATTCAGAGACCAGCGAAACGAACATGCCAGAGAGCGATACCGAAGACGGCCCGGAAGAAGGCCGCAAGCGCCGTCGCCGTGGTAAACGCGGCGGCCGCCGCCGGCGCCGCGGACAGGGTGATGCTGAAAACACGGTACAAACAACGACCGAAGAATCGGCCTCATCAGACGCCCCTTCAGAAGAACAATCTGCCAAGGATAGTGATCAACCCGAGATCGCCGCAGATGCAGCAGTTCTTGATATTTCCGCTGACCCCAGCATCGATAGCGAAAACGCAGAGCAGGAGGCTTCTGCGCCTTCTGAAGAACAGGCTGAGCAGCCCGCTGAAGAAGAGGCACCCAAGAAGCCCCGCCGCCGTCGTAGCCGTCGCAAGCCCAAGGCGGAAGAAGCATCCGACACAACGGAAGCAGCAGAATCTGCCGATACCCCTGCGGAGGAAGCCGCCGCTACCTCGGCTGAGGAACTACCAACTGCAGAAGAATCTGCGTCCGATTCTGTAGAAGGTGCTGCACCTGCGGAAGAACCCGCCGAACCGGCACCCGCTGTGGCTGAAGCCCCTGTTGAGGATGCCCCGGCAGAGCCTGCAACTGTTGAAGCAGAGGCAGAGCCGGAACCACAGCCTGAGCCGGAGCCAGAACGTCCCAAGGGACCAACACGTACTGGCTGGTGGAACCGGGGCCCCGAATAGGTAAAAGAGACAGTGCGTTGCGACGACCGTTTGACGGAATGTTGTAACGCACTTACCTTTAGGGTCACCCAATACAGGGAGCTTCGCTCTAAGGTAACGGAGACTGATTATCCGTCGAATTCTGCTCGTTCTTCTATTGTTGTTGAGCCCAGTTCAGCCTGGCTGGGCACAAGGTATCTCACTCATCCGCGATGCCGAGATTGAGAGCTATATTCGCGCCTATTCCACACCGATCTGGAATGCAGCTGGCCTTAACCCTGAAGCGGTAGAAATCCACCTCGTAAACGACAAGAGTTTGAATGCTTTTGTCGCAGGCGGACAACGTATTTTCGTCTTCACTGGTCTTTTGCTAGCAGCGCGCGACCCCTCTGAAGTTATCGGCGTATTGGCGCATGAAACCGGCCATATCACAGGCGGGCATCTGGCCCGTTTCCAGGATGGCCTCAAAGGGGCTTCAACCATCTCGATCATTAGCATGGTGCTCGGTGCTGCCGCCATGGCGGCCGGCGCTGCAGACGCGGGCGCGGCCATCCTGACCAGTGGCGGGGAATTCGCCACCCGTTCATTCCTCTCTTATAGCCGAACGCAGGAAGCCTCTGCCGACCAGGCCGGGCTGCAATATCTGACACAAGCTGGCATGTCTGCCCGCGGTCTCATCAGTTTTTTTGAATATCTTGGTGACCAGGAAGCCCTGCTGACCAAGAACAAGGACCCCTACGTTCGGTCGCATCCGTTAACGCAGCAACGCGTAACCTCGTTGCGGACAAACGCAGAAAAGTCACCCTATTGGAATAGGCCCACTGACCCTGTTTACATAGAGATGCTGGCCCGCATTAAGGCCAAATTGCATGGCTTCCTCACACATCCGCGTCGGGTTTTCACCATGTACCCGATCCGCGACAAAAGCCGACATGCCCTTTATGCCCGCTCCATCGCCTATCACCGAGAAGGCCTGTTGGAAAAGTCGGTCGAAGAAATTGACATTCTGCTGTCCAGATACCCAAGTGATCCCTATTACTGGGAGCTCAAGGGGCAGGTTTTGTTTGAAAGCGGTAAGGTCGATGAGGCCTTAGAACCTTATCGTCGCGCGGTTATGTATGCGTCCAAGGAGCCGCTGCTTCGGGTCAGCCTGGCACAGGTGCTGCTTTCCAATGACAATGTCGAGTTGGCACCAGAAGCTGTGAAGCACCTTGATATTGCCAACCGGCAAGAGCCGGACAATAGCTTCTCATGGTTCCAACTGGCAAAAGCCCACACCTTGTTGGAAAACAATGCGATGGCCGCCCTTGCCTCGGCAGAACATGCAGCATTGACCGGCAGAGCCCGCGACACGATGAAGCAAGCCCACTACGCCCGTGAAAACCTGGAAGAAGATACACCGCCCTGGTATCGCGCCCAAGACCTTTATCTGCTGGCACGCAATGCGATGGAAGACAGCTATCGCAAGCGCGGCAAGAAAATGCCGCCCATGCCTGGAGACCCTAAAGAGGGTGAAAAAGATGAAGAGTCTGATCCTGAGAACAAGTCGGACGAAGATATCGCAATAGAAGAGCCAGAAGCTGCCAGCCTCAATCTGCTAGAGCTTCCGCACCATAGCCATAGCCACTAGGTTCACAACACAATGCCCCTTCACGTTAGCCTGAAAAAGCCGCTGATCTGGTTCGCCACGCTTTGCGGTTTACTGCCAATCATGGCAGGCGCACACCCGATTGACGATGCACAACGCACAGAAATCGAATCCATCATTCACCAATATCTGATTGAAAACCCCGAGCTTCTTGAGGAGATGATCAGCGCTCTACGTATTCGGGAAGCTGCTGCCGCGCAGGCAGAAGCCAAAAAGGTCATTGAGGACAAGCATAACCAGATTTTCTACCCTGGTTCAGCCTTTGTTGCGGGCAACCCCAAGGGGGACGTCACGCTGGTGGAGTTTTTCGACTACACATGCAGTTACTGCAAAGAATCGCTGAAAGATGTCAGGCGCCTGATGGAACAGGACAATAACCTGCGCGTTGTCTTCATCGACTACCCTGCTCTGTCAAATCGCAACCCGGTCAGCATGGTTGCAACCCGCGCATCTGTTGCTGCTGCCAACCAGGGTAAATACGTGCCGTTTCACTTGAAGATGATGGGTTCGATGACGCCGCTGACCCAGAAGTCTATTCTTCGTTATGCCAAAGAAGTGGGGCTGGATGAGCAACAATTACTGCAAGACATGAATGCCCCGGAAACCTATGCCCGCATGGAAGACGACATGGACGTCAATGCCGGGCGGGTGCTGCAGGGAACTCCGCTGGCCGAGGTCGGGACGGAAATCTACGACCTGACCCTGGCCACCGCCGCCGGGCAGCGCACCAAATCCGAGGATCTGGGGCACCGGGAATTCATCCTCACTTACAAGACCTTCGAACCGATCGGCCCGGCCTGCCTGGCCGTGGGCTGATCCAAGGGAGACACCCATGACCGACTCGATTACCGAACGCCTGTCGAAATGCTACACCGGCGTCGTCCACGACATCATGCGCGCCATGGGCCTGCGC
>JAURPT010000131.1 GCA_030836535.1 Alphaproteobacteria bacterium | reverse complement strand
GTTGTTGGCAAATTTGTTGAGTTCTTCGGCCCGGGTGTTGATGAATTGTCCCTCGCCGACCAGGCGACCATCGCCAATATGGCCCCGGAATATGGCGCCACCTGTGGCTTCTTCCCGGTTGACCGCGCGACCATGGACTATTTGGCCTTTACCGGCCGTGAAACCGACCGCGTAGCGCTCGTTGAAGCCTATGCCAAGGAACAGGGCATGTGGCGCGACGCTGACACGCCCGACCCCCTGTTCACCGACACGCTGGAACTGGACATGAGCAGCGTTGAGCCCAGCCTGGCTGGCCCGAAACGCCCGCAGGACCGCGTAGTGCTGTCACAGGCCGCCAGCGGCTTTGAAGGCGAACTGGCTGGCCAGTTCGGCAAGGCAGACGACGCAGACACCCGTGTTGCTGTTGACGGCAAAGACCACGACCTCGGCCATGGTGACGTTGTAATCGCGGCGATTACCAGCTGCACCAACACCTCCAACCCCAGCGTGCTGGTGGCAGCCGGCCTCGTGGCCCGCAAGGCCCGCGCCAAGGGTCTAACAGTCAAGCCGTGGGTCAAGACATCACTGGCACCGGGTTCACAGGTTGTGACGGAATATCTCGAAGAAGCTGGCCTGCAGGATGACCTGGATGCGCTGGGCTTCAACCTCGTTGGCTATGGTTGCACCACCTGTATTGGTAACTCCGGCCCGCTGCCGGCACCGATCTCCAACGCCATCAACGGTAACGACCTGGTCTGCACCTCTGTGCTGTCTGGCAACCGTAACTTTGAAGGTCGCGTCAGCCCAGACGTCAAAGCCAACTATTTGGCCTCACCGCCGCTGGTTGTGGCCTATGCCATTGCCGGTTCCATGCGGATCGACATCACCAAGGACCCGATCGGCAAAGATCAAGACGGCAACCCCGTCATGCTGGCCGATGTCTGGCCGTCCAACGCAGAAGTGGCCGAAACGGTTGCATCCTGCCTGACGCCGGAAATGTTCCGCGAACGTTATGGTGATGTTTTTGCCGGCACCGAAGCCTGGCAGAACATCGAAACCGCCACAGGTAATACCTATCAGTGGAACGAAGACAGCACCTATGTGCGCCAGCCGCCGTTCTTTGACGGTAATGCTGCTAGTGAAATTGCCGACATCAACAGTGCCAACATCCTGGCGCTGTTGGGGGACTCCATCACCACCGACCACATTTCACCCGCCGGCGCCATCAAGGCCGATGGCCCTGCTGGTGACTATCTGCGCGGCAATGATGTGACGGAAGCTGACTTCAACTCCTACGGTTCACGCCGTGGCAACCATGAAGTCATGATGCGCGGCACCTTTGCCAATATCCGCATCCGTAACGAAATGGCCCCGGGCACCGAAGGTGGCTGGACCACCCACGTCCCAAGTGGCGATGTCATGAGCATCTACGATGCTGCCATGCAGTATATTGATGCCGGTACACCGCTGGTTGTTGTAGCTGGTAAGGAATATGGCACGGGTTCGTCGCGTGACTGGGCCGCCAAGGGCACCCGCCTGCTTGGTGTCAAGGCCGTGATCACCGAAAGCTATGAACGTATCCACCGCTCGAACCTGATTGGCATGGGCGTACTGCCCCTGTCCTTCAAGAATAGTGAGACCCGCCAGTCCCTGGGCCTGACGGGTAAGGAAAGCATCAGCCTGACCGGCCTGGCCGGCGGCATTACGCCGGGCATGGATGTAACCTGCACCATCACCTATGAAGATGGTTCCACCAAAGAAACCACGCTGCTGTGCCGCATCGATACAGGCGATGAAGTTGCCTACTACAAGAATGGCGGCATTCTGCAATATGTGATGAAGAACCTCGCGGCTGCATAAGCAAGCGCGACAGAAAATGAAAAGGGCACGGCCTTACGGCTGCGCCCTTTTTGATTCCGCTATAGGCTAGACCCGCTAGATCATCGCCATCAATGATGACAACCGCGCCGAGAAGGCACCCGGGTCACGTGGGGCTTCGCCCTCCAGGATCAAGGCCTGGTCCAGCAACAGATGCGCCGGGTCGGCCAAGGCATCCAGCCCGCCGTCGCCAACAGCGACTTTGGCCAAAGCCTTGATGGTGTCGTGGCGTGGGTTAACCTCGAGAATACGGGGCATGGCCTCTTGCAACTGGTTGTGCTGCTGTAGAATGCGCTGCAGGTTGATATCCATATCCGTGTCATCGGCCACCAGGCAGACAGGGCTACCCTGCAGGCGCTCGGTGGTGCGAACGTCTTTAATGTGCTCACCCAGGTGTTCGCGAAGTGCCACAACCAGCGCATCCATGTCTGCCTCTGCCGCAGCCTCCGGCTGGTCCTCATCAGCTACGGCACCCGGCAGGTCAGACAAGTCTGCAGACCCGCGCGTTACAGATTTCAACTGCAGCCCTTCATGTTCAAAGACCATTTGCAGCCAGAAGTCATCAACTGGGTCAGACAGCAAGAGCACGTCGACACCACGAGAGACGAAACCTTCGAGATGCGGGCTACGGCGGGCGGCATCCAGATCGGCCGCGCTCACATAGTAAATCGCATCCTGGCCTTCGGGTATATTGGCGACATAGTCTGCAAGTGATTGCCAGCCATCACCTTTGGCCGTGCGGAAGCGCGCCAGCTTGAGCAATTGCTCGCGGCGTTCTTCGTCTTCATAGATGCCTTCTTTGAGGACGGGGCCAAAGTTTTCCCAAATCTTGGTATAGGTTTCGGGGTCCTTGTCCGCTGTCTTTTCAAGCTCTGACAGGACCCTGCCAGTCACCGCCTTGGAGATGCGAGAGACAATGGCACTGTTCTGCAGCATTTCGCGCGAAATATTGAGCGGCAGGTCTTCCGAATCAACCACACCACGGATGAAGCGCAGATAGCCGGGGATCAACTCACCCGTATCATCGGTGATGAACACGCGCTTCACATAAAGCTTCACACGCGGTTTGCGGTTGGGGTCGAACAGATCAAAGGGTGGTGCTCCCGGCACAAATAGAAGCGAGGAATACTCAATCATCCCCTCGGCTTTGTAGTGCAGCACCAGGTCGGGTTCGTCCGCAGCGTGGCCGACATGGTGATAGAACTCGGTATATTTCTCGTCGGTCATGTCAGACTTGGGTCGCGTCCACAGGGCAGAGGCCGCATTGATAGTTTCCAGCTCATCTTCACTGGCAACATCCACCAGCTTGATCGGTAGGCCGATATGGTCGGAGTATGTCGTGACGATGTGCCGCAGACGGGCCGCTTCCAGATATTCCTGGTCATCTTCACGAATATGCAGGGTCACGTTGGTGCCGCGACTGTCCCGCTCAGCAGGCGTCAGCGAGAAACCACTTTGGCCGTCGGACTGCCACGTCCATGCCTCGTCGCTGCCCGCACGACGGCTGGTGACATGGACATCGTCTGACACGATAAAGGCGGCATAAAAGCCAACGCCGAACTGACCAATGAGGGAGACATCCTTGGCGGCATCGCCCGTCAGCTGCTCGGCGAAAGCAGCAGTGCCAGACCGCGCAACCGTACCCAGATTACTGATCAGTTCGTCATGGGACATGCCGATCCCGCGGTCGGCAATCGACAACGTGCCAGCCTCTTTATCGACCGTAATAGTGATCGTGTAGTCGCCATCCCCATCAAGGAGAGCATCATCTGTCAGCGCTTCATAACGCAGCTTGTCGCTGGCATCGGCGGCGTTGGAGATCAACTCCCGCAGGAAGATTTCTGATTCGGAATATACAGACCGCACCATCAACTGCAGGACGCGGGAGACCTCCGCCTGGAATTCATGTTGTTCTGTTTGCTGGTCAGCCGTTGAAGACATCCAATCCTCGTCATTCTTTAATTTAATAAGGTGAGGGCTACATAGTTTTCTGCGCCGCATTATTCAAGAGCCGCCAGCAACTTTAACCGCTCAGTCGGCTTTCCTGACTGGCGGTATCGTACATTCGACTTCGGCTATGGAGTGCGTACTGCAAAAAGATGCCCGGCCGGTTCATGGATAAAAGGTCTTAGGGGCTACTAATCCCACCCATGTTCCAGCCGGGCTGACGCGGTCAACGTCATTCGAAGAAGGCAATTGTGCCTCAATTTCTTCAAATTTAATACAAAAATGTACGAATGAATAATTTCCTCCGGCAGGTCTGCCAACGATTGCCCCAAGCCAAGACGTTGAAAACATTCACCTGTTTCAATCCAAATCGGAAACTACCATAGCATGCATTTGTGAATGTTAAGAAAATTTAACATTTGATAAAGCCCCTAAGATTCAATAGCATAGGCACCAGTTTAGGATCATAACAGTACATGTTTGTTGGCTGTCCGTGTATTTCTCCCCGGAAAATTGGACGATTCGCAGTCAACAGACATTGGGGTCCGGCGAGGGTGTCAGCCGTTCGGTTGTTTGGGTAGTTGTGTATCTCCAATAACTGACGCCAACCCTCCAGGGCCCCCTTTAGTTTCAGCACCCCGAATCTCCCACTCTCCCAGAGGCGACAGAATTTTGTCTTGTCGGGACAGACCTTTTGGCGCTTAATTGCACCATGCAAAATGTGACACACCTTCGCGACTACAAGGCCAAGGCCTATGATCGCATCTTCTTTAACCGCCAAGAACTTGATGCCATCCTCAACGTCTATGGGCGCATGGTTGCCAAGGGCGAATGGCGCGACTACGCCATGGGCGACACCAAGGAACAGGCCGTGTTTGCCATCTTCCGCCGGGCCAGCGAAATGCCGGTCTACCGGATTGTAAAGCGCCCTAAATTGGCCAAGAAGCAAGGGGCCTATGCTATTCTGGGTGCAACCGGCCAGGTACTGCGCCGTGGCCACGACCTGAAGGTTGCACTGCGCTACTTCGACAAGAAGAAGTTCTCCGTCGTTAACGACTAGCGGGAAATCTTTTCCAAAAAAAACGCCCGGCCAAATGACCGGGCGTTTAACTTCAGTGTTCGTTGCGACTATTCGCGGCTACCAAACAGTTGCAGCAGGAACAGGAACATATTGATGAAGTTGAGATAGAGGCTCAACGCACCCATGAGCGACAGTTTCGCCAGGGATGTGCTGTCATATCCAACAAAGTACATTTCCTTCAGGCGCTGGGTGTCATAGGCCGTGAGGCCTGCAAAGATCAGCACGCCCAGCACGGAGATCACAAATTCCATCGCACTCGACTGCAGGAAGATGTTCACGATGCTGGCAATGATGATGCCTACCAGCCCCATGAACAGGAACGAACCCCAACCGGAAAGGCTCTTCTTGGTCGTGTAGCCATAGAGGCTCAGCGACGCGAAGGCCGCCGCAGTGATGAAGAACACTTTAGCAATGCTGGCGCCTGTATAAGCCAGAAAGATTGTCGACAGGGAAAGCCCCATCAGCGCGGCAAAAACCCAATAGCAGGCCTGCAAGGCCGTTGTGCTCAGCTTATTGATGCCAAAGTTCATGACCAGCACCATGATGAATGGCGAGAACATCACCACATAGGCCTGTGGGCCGCTGAAAATAGCGCTCAGCATAGCCGGTGAGCCCGCCACGAGCATCGCAATAATGCCCGTCAGCAGCACGCCAGACGTCATGTAATTGTAGATGCCCAGCATATGTTTGCGCAGGCCCTGGTCGATCTCTGCCTGCGAGGCAGCGCCAAGACCCATGCGTTGTTCGAGATTTTCGGCCATTTCCTGAACCACTCCTTTCCGAAAAGTTCTCAACGAATTGCGCCCATAATATTAGGGATGGGAATCCCTAATTCAAGGAAAGCCGGTGTAAAATCGACCTATTCCGTCCGTAAAACGGGTGCTGCTTTAGCCCCCAGTGCCCGCCAGGTGCCCAAAAAGCCAAACAGGACTGTAATTGCCATGCCGCCAAAGGCCGTGCCAATGAGAATGCCCGGCTGCCAGATCCAGTTAGCTTGCATAATACCAGTCATCACCAACCAGGCAGCCAGCGTCCCCAACACCATGGCGACAAGCGCCGTGATAAAGCCCATCAGGGCATATTCAATGACATAGACCATCGTCACCTGGCACCGGGTTGCCCCCAGCACCTTAAGGATCACCGAATCGCGCACCCGGTCGTGGTAACCCGCGGCTACTGCACCCGCGAGCACCAGAATCCCAGCCAGAAGCGCTGCCATGGCCGCCCCGCTGATGGCCATGCCAATATCGGCAACCAACTTATTGACGGTCTTGAGCACTTCGCGCAAGTGCACGGATGTCACTTCAGGGAAGGACTGTGCCACCGCGCGCTCCACCGCCCCTTCATGTTCTTCTGCCACGCGAATGGCCGCCAAGTGAGCATGCGGCGCACGTTCCAGCGTCCCCGGCGCAAAAATAACAGAGAAGTTCATGCCCATGGTCGACCAGTCAATCCGCCTGGTATTGGTGATCTCGGCCGTGATGATCCGCCCCATGACATTAAAGCTCATGGTGTCACCCAGTGTCAGGCCCATGCCATTGGCCAACTGCTCATCCAACGATATGATGGGCGGGCCGGTATAATCTTCAGGCCACCATTCACCGGCAGTAATGACATTACCCGCCGGCATCTCGGCAAAATAAGACAGGCCCCGGTCGCCGCGTACAGCCCAACGGGCCTCATTATCTATCGGCGCCTCGGCAACTGGTACGCCATCGATGGCAGAAATAGCCGCCTGCAACATGGGCGCGCGCTGGATACCGCGCACGCCTTCCTGCTGTTCGAGCAAATCTTCAAAGGCATCAGCCTGATGCGGTTGAACACCAATAAAGAAGAAGGAAGGCGCATCTTCGGGCAGGGCCTCGGTGATCTGCGCCGACAAATTGCCTTCAATTTGCGCAATGGTCACCAGCAGGGTCAGGCCCAGCCCCAGCGACAAGACGATATTCGGCGTTGACGCCCCAGGCCGATGGATGTTGGACAGGGCCATGCGCAACAGGCTGTTTTTCGGGCGCGGTAGTTTGGCGGCAATACGGACAATCAGCAGCCCCGCACCCAGCAGCAGCGCGAAAGACAGGATCACCCCGATCAGGAACCAGCCGGCAAAGCGCACATGGCCAGAGAACAACATGGCCAACCCGGCCAGCCCAAGCCCAGCCAGTGCAGTCAACAGGACATATTGCATACGCGGCCAACCACCCGAAGGGGCAACGATCTGCCGGAACAGGCCAGCAGCTGCAATATCGCGTGCCTTGCCCAGTGGCCACGTCGCAAACGCCAGCACCGTGATGATGCCATAGGCCGCAGCCATCAACAGCGGCAAGGGGTAAAGCCCCGGCTCCGCAGGGATCGGCAGCATTTCTTCTAGGTAAATCAGCACAATGCTGGGGGTTACAGCGCCAATGGCCAGACCCACCACAACACCCACCATGGCAATCAGCATCACCTGCCAAAGATAGACCTTGAACACGAGGTCGCCTGTTGCCCCCATGCTTTTGAAGATGGCAATGGCACCACGCTTGGTCGCCAGAAAACCTGCCGTGGCATTGGCCACGCCAACGCCACCCACAACCAGCGTGGTCAGCCCGGCAAGCGACAGGAACACCGCCAAGCGGTCCAGGAAAGTGCGCACAGAGGGCGCACTGTCGTCGCGGTCTCGCACCCGCCAATCCCCTTGCGGGAAGGCTTCATGCAGGCGCTCTTTGAAGGCGACCGTTGTTTCCCCAGGCGGCAGTGCAACACGCAGATTATAGCGCATCAGGCTCCCCGGGCGGACAAGCCCTGTGCCTTCAAGGGCATCCGCTGCAATCAGGGTGCGCGCACCCATGGTAAAGCCATCGGCCGTGCGGTCTGGCTCTTTACGAATGATGCCGCGAATCTCGAAAGCTGTCGTACCCATCTGCAGCATATCGCCGACACTAAGCTGCAACTTATCGAGCACGCCAATATCCACCAATACGCCCCATGTGCCATCGCGCTGCAACAGGCCTTCCAGCCCTTCTTGACGCTCATCAACATCCATAGCCCCATAAAGCGGGTATGGGCTGTCGACGGCCTTCAACTCCACCAGGCTGCGTTCGCCGTTAACGGGGTTGGAGGCCATGCCGCGCATGGTCACCGTCTGGCTGATTTCACCCTCGCGCGCCAGCCACGCCTTTACGTCTTGTGACAGGGGTAAATTGCTTTGCCGCAATTCAACGTCACCGCCCAGCAGCACCTGGCCATTCTCGGCAATCCCGGCCACAACAGAGTCACGCAGGGCGCCAACGGCGGCAATCGCCGCCACGCCAAGAATGATACAGGCCAGGAATATCCCGAAACCGCGCAGGCCACCGCGCAGTTCTCTTAAGGCGAGCTGAAGGGCAAGGGGCATCGCGCGCTAACCAGCCTGCGCCACGGGGGTCGCTTCACCCGCGACGGCACTGTCTGAATCGACCAAGCCATCACGCAGGGTAATAACGCGATCGCACCGGTCCGCCAGGCCCGCATCATGGGTGATCAGCACCAGCGTGGTGTTGCGCGTGTCGTGTAACTCGAACATAAGCTCCACAATCGACTGGCCGGTGGTGGCATCCAGATTGCCGGTTGGCTCATCTGCCAGCAGAAGGCCAGGCCCCGGGGCCAGTGCACGAGCCAGCGCCACGCGCTGTTGTTCGCCGCCAGACAATTGGCCGGGGTAATGATCAAGCCGGTCGGCAAGCCCGACAATTTCCAATTCTTCACGGGCGATGTCGAAGGCGTCTTTCTGACCCAGCAGTTCCATGGGCACAGCAACATTTTCCAGCGCCGTCATGGTCGGGATCAGATGAAAAGACTGAAACACAATGCCGACCCGGCCACGCCGGAACAGTGCCAGTTCATCTTCATTCATCGACGTGATGTCTTGCCCGTCGATGGCAACACTACCGGTGCTGGGCTTTTCCAACCCACCGATAACGCTCATCAATGTCGACTTGCCGGAACCCGACGGGCCAATCATGCCGACAGCTTCGCCGTCAGGAATGTTCAAAGAAATACCCCTCAGGATATTGACGGGGCCCGCCAAGCTATTAAGTGTTAGGTGGATGTCTTCTAACCGTATCATGTGAGTGCCATGCAGCCGCGATGTAATCCTGAAACAAAGGTATGTGGTAGTGCCGAGCCGCTATTCAAACTGTTTCGCCTGTCTTTTCTGGCATTCTTTACGTTGTATGTCGTTTTTTGGACTGCAAACGCCCGCGCCGATGAAAGTGAAGGTCCCTATGTGCTGGCATTGGGCGACAGCCTGACGGCCGGCTATATGCTCGACCCGCAGGACAGCTTCCCCGCGCAATTGCAAGATTACCTGCAGAAAGAGGATGCCAATATCCGTGTCATCAACGCCGGTGTTTCTGGCGACACAAGCGGCGGCGCCCTTTGGCGGATCGACTGGGCGCTGCAGGATATTCCGGGTGGCAGTCCAAACCTGGCAATCATTGAGCTGGGGGCGAATGACGCCATGCAGGGCATTCCCCCGCAAAAAGTGCGGGAAAATCTGTCGGCCATCATTGCCAAGCTCAAGGGAACCGGTGCACGCATTCTGCTGGCCGGCATGTTGGCACCCCCCAATATGGGGCCAGACTATGCCGCTGAGTTTGACGGCATGTATGCCGAACTGGCCGCCGAACATGATGTGGCACTTTACCCGTTCTTTCTTGAAGGGGTTGCCACCATTGCCCACCTCAACCTCTATGACGGGAAGCACCCCACCGGAGAAGGCGTCGGCATTATTGTGGAGCGCATTGGCCCGATGGTGAAAAAACTGCTCGCAGAATAGGCCTGTCGCGGTAAAAGGTTACCAACAGAGTAACCCGTCACTGTGCCATTTCGGCACATCTACGGAGAACATAATGGAATATCGTCGCCTCGGGCGCACTGACCTGGATGTCAGTGTCATTTGCCTTGGCACCATGACATGGGGCCAGCAGAACACAGAAGCTGAAGCCCATGAACAGCTGGACTATGCCCTCGACCACGAAGTCAACTTTATCGACAAGGCCGAAATGTATCCCGTGCCGCCCATGCCGGAAACACAAGGGCCCACCGAATCCTATATTGGCAGCTGGATTGCAGACCGCAAGAACCGCGACAAATACATCCTCGCCACGAAAGTAGCCGGTGCTGGGTTTATCCAGCACATTCGCGGCGGCAAAAACCGGCTCGACAAAAAGAACATCTTTGAAGCCGTTGAAGACAGCCTGAAACGCCTGCAGACAGACTATATAGACCTCTACCAGCTGCACTGGCCGGACCGCCCCGTGAACCATTTTGGTGCCAAGGGCTATGTCTTCCGTGAAGACCCGGACACCATCCCCATTGAGGAAACGCTGGACGCACTGCAGGACCTGATCAAGTCGGGCAAAGTCCGCCATGTTGGTGTGTCGAACGAGACATCCTGGGGCACCATGGAATTTGTCCGTCAGTCAGAGACCAAAGACCTGCCGCGCATTGTCTCGATCCAGAACCCCTACAACCTCTTCAACCGGCACTTTGAGGCCAATCTGGGTGAAGTGGCCATCAAGGAAGATGTGGGCCTGTTGGCTTATTCGCCCCTGGATGGGCATTCTGTCCGGCAAATATCTCGGCGGGGCCAAGCCGGAAGGCGCCCGCCTGACCCTGTTCGAACGCTTTACCCGCTACAGCCACCCGGTGATTGAAGAAGCAACGCAGTCTTATGTCGACCTGGCCGCCGAACACGGGCTCGACCCGTCGCAGATGGCCATTGCCTTTGTGAACCAGCAACCCTTCGTGACGTCCAATATTATTGGGGCGACCAAAATGGACCAGTTGGCAACGGACATCGCCAGTGCCAATATCACCCTGTCTGAAGAGGTGCTGAAGGGAATTGATGCTATTCATCAGCGCCACGCCAACCCGGCCAGCTAGCCTGGCCCAACTGGGAGCAGCCTGATGCTGCGTCTGTTTGTCGGCCTTGAATTGCCGCCCATGATCCGCGAGCGTTTGCTTGGGCAGATGGGGGGCATTCCGGGCGCGCGCTGGCAAACAGACAACCAGTTACACCTGACACTGCGCTTCATTGGCAATGTCGAAGAACACCTGGCCAGTGATATCGACCTCGCTTTGCAGGGGGTAGACTTTACCCCCTTCAACCTGGCGCTGGACGGCACCGGCCTGTTCGGCACGCTGAAAAAACCACGACTGGTTTGGGCCAGCATTTCGCCGACAGCACCGCTTGTGGCGCTGGAGCGCAAAGTCGAAGCCGCGCTGGTGCGCGTTGGGCTACCTGCAGAGACGCGCAAATATTCACCGCACATCACGCTGGCGCGGCTGGACCGGAACGCGAACCGCATCGACCGCTTTCTTGAAGCCAGTGGCGATTTGACCAGCCCGGATTGGCCCGTCGAGCACTTCACCCTGTTCCGTAGTCACCTGGGTCACGCTGGTGCCCACTACGAAGTTCTGGAGCGCTATCCTTCGCCAGACGTTGACCCAATCTGATGGCTGAGCGCTCCCTGTACAGGCGCGTCATTCAACTCGCCATTCCGGTCGTTCTGGCCAATTTATCGGTACCGCTGCTTGGCGCTGTTGATACGGCCATCATGGGGCATATGGATGCGCCCTATTATCTGGCAGCGCTGGCCATTGGGTCGCTGATCTTCTCCTTCATGTATTGGGGCTTTGGCTTTTTGCGCATGGGCACTACGGGCTTTGCTGCCCAGGCGCTGGGCGCGCGGGATTCGGAGGCCCTGGGCAACAGACTGATGCAGGCCATCATTCTGGCCCTGGGCATTGCCCTGATTGTGGTGCTGGCACAGGGGCTGGTCAGTGGACTGGCCTTTTCCGTACTGGCGGGCAGTGCAGAGGCCATGACCCATGCCAAGGCTTATTTCGACATTCGCATCTGGAGCGCACCGGCGACGCTGGCGACCTATGCCATCATTGGCTGGTTTATCGGCATCCAACGCACCCGCGACACACTCGTCGTCCAGCTGGTGCTGAATGGGTTGAATGCTGGCCTCGACTTTTGGTTTGTCGTTGGGCTCGGCTGGGGCGTTGAAGGCGTGGCCCTGGGTACCGTAATTGCTGAATACACCGCCCTTCTTGTTGCCGTGCTACTGGTTCGGCGGCAGTGGCGTATCAATGGCGCCCGCACCAGCCGAGAAGGGATGTTGAATACAAGCAGTCTGGTTCGGCTTATTACTGTTAACAGTGATATTTTCATCAGAACATTCTGCCTCGTAACCGCGTTCGCAATCGTCACCCGAGAAGGCGGGCGTCTGGGTGATGTCTGGCTCGACGCCAATGCCATCCTGATG
>JAURPT010000130.1 GCA_030836535.1 Alphaproteobacteria bacterium | reverse complement strand
GATGCCATCTCCAACCCCTTGTTGGATGAAATTTCCATGAAGGGCGCGAAAGGCGTACTGATTAATATCACCGGCGGTGAAGATCTCACCTTGTTTGAAGTGGAAGAAGCTGCAAACCGCATTCGTGGCGAAGTGGACCCGGATGCCAACATCATTGTGGGCTCTACGCTGAACCAGGAACTGAACGGGTCAATCCGCGTGTCCGTATTTGCAACGGGTATCGAAGTGGACCCGAGCCTGATGCGTGCGGGTGGCATGACCGTCAATACCATTGAACGGATCGAGCCGACGGTTGAAGCTTCCGAGCCGGAGCCGTTGACATTTGCCCGTCCGGTCGCAGAGGCCGCCGCCGAAGAAACAGCGGCTCCCCAGGCTTTTGAAGCGCCGGTCGCCAAGGCACCCAAGTCTGTGCCGTTGGAAGAGCGTCAGGCGCCAGCTACGGCGACCCAGGGCACTGATGATGCGTTCATCGCCCCGGAACCCATGAAGGTAATTGATGACTTCGCCGAAAGCACCCCCGCGGAGCCAGAAGAAAGCCCGAATCCATTTGCTGAGGCAGATGTCATTAATGGTGGTATGGGTAGGCCTACTGAACGCCCTGTTGAGCGCGGCCCCAGCTTGTTCCAGCGTCTGCGTGGCAAGGGCCGGCCGACAGAGCCAGAACCCACGATCAGTGATCTGATTGAGACGTTACCCGAACCGGAACCGGAAGAAGAACCCTTGACGCGGAGTGATCGACATCCTGCAGATGTTGAACAACAGCCTCATGGTGGTGGTGTGTCTGAGGAGCAGATCGACATACCCGCCTTCCTGCGTCGACAGGCGAATTGATCGCCTGCCACTCCCTGGGTTGAGGATGCGTGTTGGAAGAATCGAGCCATAAAGGCGCGAAAGCATTGATTGTTGGGCCGACTCGCATTACCTCGTTACGGGTATTGTTCGGTGAAGGAAAGGATCGCTCTCGTGAGCATCGGTAACGCAAACATCGTGAGCCGCCAGGCGGCAGACGCACACACTAACCGTACGGTTTCCCGCGGTGGTGGGCTGCGTCGACGCTTCAAGGCCATTTTTGCGGTTGCAGCGCTTGCAATCGCCGTTACCGGCTGTGGTCGGGATGAGATCAATTATTTCGAAGCCGACGTTGCCACGCTTTATGGCAAGGCGCGTGAATTCATGGATGCTGGCCAGTTCCGCTTTGCGGCCGTGACATTCGATGAAATCGAACGCCAACACCCGTATTCACCCTGGGCGCGCCGGGCGACCCTGATGGCGGCCTACAATCACTATCTGTCGAATGACTATGATACAGCCATTCTTTCTGCGCAGCGTTTTCTGGCGTTGCACCCCGGTAATGAGCATGCCCCTTATGCCTATTACCTGATCGGCAGCTGCTTCTATGAACAAATTGCCGACGTAACGCGCGACCAACAATTGACGGAACAAGCCCTGCGGGCCTTCGAGGAACTGGTGCGTCGCCACCCCGATACGGAATACGCAAAGGATGCGCGACTGAAAATCAGCCTTGCGCGGGACCATCTGGCGGGCAAAGAAATGACCGTTGGCCGGTTTTATATGAATGCGCAGGAATATCTGGCGGCGGTCAATCGTTTCCAGGTGGTTGTCGACAAATTCGACACGACCACCCATGTGCCCGAAGCCTTGCACCGTCTTGTTGAATCCTATCTGTCTCTGGGTGTGTATCCCGAGGCCATGAAAGCTGCAGCGGTGCTGGGCCACAACTATCCGGACAGCAAGTGGTACCGCTATAGCTACGATCTGCTGACGGATGAAGGTCTGTCGCCGCGCGGCCTCTAGTCTGTTGGGGGTATGGCTGCCCCTTTCACTGCATCCCCGATCGCCTATAATGGTCGTTGGTGCTGCTTGATGCAGTACCAAGCCATGTATAATTGTTAGGCCTTGCCGCGCTGATGCTAAGCCATCTTTCCATCAGAAATATTGTCCTGATCGACAAACTCGACCTTGAAATTCAAGGCGGTCTGTCCGTGCTGACGGGCGAAACCGGTGCGGGTAAGTCAATTCTGTTGGATGCGCTCGGCCTCGTGCTGGGGCAGCGGGCAGAGCAAGGGCTTGTGCGAGAAGGCAGTGATCAGGGCATTGTAAGCGCCGGGTTCCTGGTACCCATAGATCACCCGTTGCGAGAAACCCTGGCTGAGATGGGTGTCGACGCCGATGACGAGGAAATTCTGCTTCGACGTAGCCTGAAAGGCGGGAAGAGCCGCGCCTTCATAAATGACCAGCCGGTCAGTCAGTCTCTACTGAGGGATACGGGGAATGTCCTTATCGAAATCCATGGTCAGCACGGACAGCAGGGGTTGATGGATGCGCGCAATCACCGGGCGCTGTTGGACCTTCACGGTCGGTTGGACAGCAAGGTAACAGCAACAGCGACGGCCTGGCAGGCGTTGCAGGATGCGCGCCAGCAATTGCAGGCATTGGAAGACTCTGTTGCAGCAGTGCGTGCCGACGAGGACTACTTGCGCCATGCAGTCGGCGAACTTGACGTGCTGGCACCGCAGGTAGGTGAAGAGGATGAATTGGCCGAGGCCCGTAGCCTGATGATGCATGGCGAACAGGTGGCCGAGGAAATCAAAGAGGCGATGGAAAGTCTTGTCGCTCATCGGGGGGCGGAAAACGGCTTGCGACTGGCACTGCGGCGCATCGAACGGGTGGCCGAAAAGGCTTCTGGCAGGCTGGACCCGGTCGCAGACGCCCTGGCCAAAGCCTATAACGAATTGAATGAGGCCGTGGCCACCCTGGAAGCGGCCCAGCATGAGCTGGACTATGACCCGCAGCGGCTGGAAGAAGCCGAGGAGCGATTATTTGCCTTAAGGGCAGCTGCCAGAAAGTATAATTGCCAGGTCGATCAACTCCCCGAGGTGCTAGAAGAGATGACAAGGCAGATTGCTGCACTGGAATCGGGCGAGGCTGGCTTGGCAGAGGCAAGGGAGGCTTGTATCGCAGCAGAAAAGGCGTTCAAAGCTGCCGCAGGCGCACTCAGTGCCGCCCGCCAAAAAGCTGCAGGTGTTCTGGACAAGGCCGTCAATGCAGAACTGCCGGCATTGAAACTGGAAAAGGCAACCTTCCAGACGAACCTGCAGACTTTACCGGAAGAACAATGGGGTCGGCATGGTGCAGAGCAGGTTACCTTTGAGGTGTCGACCAACCCAGGCGCTGCCATGGGGCCGCTTTCCAAAATTGCCTCTGGTGGTGAACTTTCGCGTTTCTCGCTGGCGCTGAAAGTAGTGTTGGCCCAGACGGCGTCGATCCCGACGATGATTTTTGATGAAATTGACCAGGGTATCGGTGGTGCTGTTGCAGATGCTGTTGGCGAACGACTGGTACGCCTGGCCGAAACCGCACAGATTTTGGTGGTCACCCATTCACCGCAGGTTGCCTCCCGCGGGGCGCATCACCTGCAGGTAGGCAAGCAGGTAAAAGGTGGCGCAACCTTTACCCGTGTCGACTTGCTGGATGGGGAAAAGCGCATGGAAGAGATCGCCCGGATGCTGGCTGGTGCGACCATCACGGACGAAGCACGAGCGGCAGCGCAGCAACTCATTGAAGCAGGGGTGGCCTGATGGCGGATAAACCCATCCCCAAAGACAAATTGGCTGCCTCGGTCGAGCACAGTAAATTGGCAGCAGAAATTCGCCGTCATGATGAAGCCTACTATCTCAATGACGCGCCAGAGATCACCGACAGCGATTATGATACCCTACGTCAGCGCCTGAATGCGCTGGAAGTCGCCTTCCCCGACCTGGCGGGGGAAGACAGCCCCAGCCAGACGGTAGGTGCCCCACCTAAAGCAGGCCGATTTGGCAAAATTACCCATGCGCGGCCTATGCTGTCTCTCGCCAATGCCTTCGGCGAAGAAGACATGGCAGACTTTGTTGAGCGCGTTCAGCGCTTTCTCAATCTGGGCGACAACGAGCCTGTGGAGTTGTTGGCGGAACCCAAGATTGATGGCCTGTCGGCAAGCATCCGTTATGAAAAAGGCCAATTGGTCTATGGCGCCACACGGGGCGATGGCCAGGTGGGCGAAGATATTACAGCTAATTTGCGGACCTTACCGGATATCCCCGAGGCACTCAGTGGTGACTTTGTACCCGATGTCTTTGAAATTCGTGGCGAAGTTTATATGCGTCAGGACGATTTCTTTGCCCTGAATGAACAGCAAGAAGCAGATGGCAAACCACCTTTCGCAAACCCGCGCAACGCAGCGGCAGGGTCACTTCGCCAGCTCGACGCGACGGTGACGGCCGCGCGACCTCTGCGGCTTTTCGCCTATGCCTGGGGGAAAACATCAGAGCTCCCGTTCGAAACCCAAAAGGATGTGCTGGAACAGTTCAAACGCTGGGGCTTCTCCACCAATCCACTGACGGAAGCGGCTGCAACGCTTGATGATGCGTTGGCGCTGTTTGACCGGATCGGTGAAGCACGATCAAGCCTCGACTATGACATTGACGGTGTGGTCTTCAAGGTCAACCGGCTGGACTGGCAAGATCGCCTCGGCATGGTCAGCCGTTCGCCGCGTTGGGCCATTGCCCATAAATTCCCGGCGGAACAAGCCCAGACCATCCTGCAGGACATCGACATCCAGGTTGGTCGCACCGGCACACTGACGCCTGTTGCCAAATTGCAGCCAGTAAATGTTGGCGGGGTCATGGTGTCTAACGCCACTCTGCATAATGAAGATGAAATCCTGCGCAAAGATGTGCGTGTTGGTGACACGGTTATTGTGCAGCGGGCGGGGGATGTGATTCCCCAAGTGGTCTCTGTAGTGGAAGACGACCACTTCAAGTCCGAAAGGTCGGTAGCCTGGGCATTCCCCCACGTCTGTCCTTCCTGTGGTTCACCTGCAGAGCGAAAAGAAGGTGAAGCGGCCCGGCGCTGCACGAGTGGGCTGGTTTGCCCGGCGCAACGGGTCGAGCGCCTGCGGCATTTTGTTTCTCGTAACGCCATGGACATCGAAGGCTTAGGTGAAAAGCAGATTGCGGCCTTCTGGGAAAGCGGTCGTATTGAAAGCCCGGCAGATATCTTCACGCTGGAAGCGCGCGACGGGGAAAGCCTGTCAAAGCTTTCCGAAGAAGAAGGGTGGGGGGCAACATCCGTCGCCAACCTCTACGCGGCAATCAACACGCGTCGGCAAATTGGGTTGGAGCGCGTGTTGTTTGCGCTCGGCATTCGTCATATCGGGCAGGAAAATGCCAAACTGCTGGCGCGTCACTATGCCTCGGTTTCAGTATTCCTTTCGGCCATGCGTGATGCGCAGGACGAAGCGTCTGATGCGCGCCAGGAGTTGGAAAATATCGACGGCATCGGCACCAAGGTGGCCGCAGCGCTGGTTGACTTCTTTGCGGCCCCGGTGAATCAGGCTGTCGTGCATGCGCTTCTCGAAGAGCTAGATGTGCAGGACTATGTGGTGGAAACCACGGATAGCGAAATTGCCGGCAAAGTGCTTGCATTTACAGGCTCTCTGGAACAAACGACGCGGTCTGAAGCCAAGGCACAGGCCGAGGCTCTGGGGGCCAAGGTCACGGGGTCTGTGTCCAAGAAAACCGACATTTTAGTGGCGGGGCCGGGGGCAGGCTCAAAGCTGACAAAAGCCAAAGAGCTGGGCGTTCAGGTCATTGATGAAAGCGAATGGATTTCAATCGTTTCTAAAGTTTCCCGATAAGGGCTTGAAAAGCAACATTCTATAAAATTTTGGATCTATGCATAATTTGCATATCAAACCTGATTTAACCGCGCTTTTTATGCAACCCTTCCCGAATATATAAACTCCTCAAGCAAACGATGTGGTGCTTAACCACGAACCCGAAACCGAGGAGTAAGTATATGTTTGACGAACTGGTAACATATCTCACGCGGGACGTACGCCCCTTCATGGACCTGCTCTCCAACAAAGGTCAGCTGGTTGAAACGTACGCCACGAACGACAACGCAACAAACGACAACTTTGAAGACAAGTCCATCCTGCCGCCTGAAGCAGCTGCGTAAGCAACGCTTCTGGCATCTCCCTCCCCTTCCCTATGTAGGATGGACTTAAGGGTTTAGCTGTCAGGCAAGGCGTCGAAGCAAGAGCGTCGACCATTCGCCAAGAACAAGGCGCCGCCTGATGGCCAAACCCCTGTTCCGGTAAGTTGTTCGCACCAGTTGTTCCTGGGAAGTCAGCAGCCCAGACAGGATGAGAAAGCCCCCGGGCCGAAGAGCAGAAGCCACACCGGTGGCCATGTTGACCAGGGGTTTGGCAAGAATGTTGGCAACGATCAAATCGTAGCCTGCCGGGCAAAACAGCGCCCGGTTCTTCAACCCCTCGCTGACAACAAATTCAATATCATTTGCCCGTCCGTTCAGGCGGGCATTTTCTTTGGCGACATCAACGGCGATGGGGTCAATGTCGCTTGCCATGACCCGTCCATTGGTCATTTGCGACAAGGCGATCGCCAGAATGCCGGTGCCGCAGCCCAGGTCCAGCACATTGCCGAGTATGTAGCGCCTGCGGGCTAGGTCATCCAGCGCCAGCAGACAGCCTTTTGTGGTGTCATGCTGTCCGGTGCCAAACGCCATGCCGGCATCAACCTTGATAGACCATCCCTTTACGGGCGGGGTGTCATGATGG
>JAURPT010000129.1 GCA_030836535.1 Alphaproteobacteria bacterium | reverse complement strand
TGGATAACCAGCATAAAGCCGGCCAGAGAGCCAAAGCTCCACCAGTAGTTCAGGTTCCGCGGTGTCGGGTACGCTACCAGCGCACCATGCAGAACGGTAAAGATCGGCAACTGACGGTCGATCCAGGAAATTACGCCATTCGTCGGCTCAAACGGCCGTGAGGGTGCAGTCATTTTCTTTACTCCCCTTAGCCGATTTTAATTCGTGAGTCGGACAGGAATGTGTATTCGGGAACCTCGAGGTTCGTTGGGGCTGGGCCCCGGCGAATACGACCAGATGTGTCGTAGTGGGAACCATGGCAGGGGCAGTACCAGCCGTAATAGTCACCAGAATAATCGATGGGAATGCAGCCCAGATGCGTACAAACGCCAACAACGACGAGCCATTCATCCTTGCCTTCCTTGACGCGTTCGACATCAGTCTGGGCGTCGGGCAATTCGGCAACGATAACTTCGCGAGCCTCTGCAATTTCTTCCGCCGCACGGCGACGGATGAAGACCGGCTTACCGCGCCAGTTCACCTTGATGGACTGACCAACTGCGATCGGCGCCAAGTCGACCTCGACCGAGGACAGCGCCAGAACGTCAGCAGAAGGGTTCATTTGATCAACCAGGGGCCAGACAGCTGCACCTGCGGCAACCGCGCCAAACCCACCAGCGGCGATGAACAGAAAGTCGCGGCGTTCTACGCCGTCTTCTTCATGTTCGGTTGTTTGTTCCATTTCGGACATTCACAAACACCTGTTTCCTGTTTTTCCCTCAATCAGGCAATTAGCCCAATTTCGTGTGCGCCTTTTGGCATCATCACTACAAATTGTCCAGCCATGATGCGTTGTTTTTGCATTGTTGATATACCCACTCTACAACATCGCAGGTTAACCACCTTTGGACGCACGATACTAAACATGAGACTGGCGCTATACCAACCTGAAATCCCGCCCAATGTGGGTACGATTCTGCGGCTTTGCGCGTGCGAAAACATCCCTCTGGATATTATCGAACCTTGCGGCTTCCCATTCAGTGAACGATCCCTAAAGCGGGCGGGGATGGATTACATTGATCGCGCTCAATTCACCCGTCACAACGACTGGCAGCATTTCACCCGAAATAGCGGCGATGCACGAATCATTCTGCTGACGACCAAGTCCGAAACCGCCTATACCAGCTTCGAGTTTCAGGAAGATGATATCCTGCTGTTCGGTCAGGAAAGCGCAGGGGTGCCAGAGGAAATCCATCAGCAGGCAGACGCGCGTTTATGCATCCCCATGACCGGGAATTTGCGCTCGCTCAATGTTGCCATCGCCGCGGCGATGGTACTGGGTGAGGCCATGAGACAAACCGGGCTATTCCCGTCGCTTGGAACAGACCCCAACCAATAGAAGGCAGCCAGAATGAGCTATAGCAGCCCCGAAAAGAAAGAACGTGCCACCGTCTGGTTTACGGACCTGCGCGACAAGATCTGTGCGGCCTTTGAGAAGTTGGAAGATGACCTGACCGGCACAAATTCTGACATGGAACCCGGGCGCTTTGAACGCAAGGCCTGGGACCGTCCCGGTGGCGGTGGCGGCGTG
This sequence comes from Alphaproteobacteria bacterium, assembly GCA_030836535.1. Lineage (GTDB taxonomy): Bacteria > Pseudomonadota > Alphaproteobacteria > SMXS01 > SMXS01 > SMXS01. The sequence continues at coordinate 10,365 of JAURPT010000129.1, read as the reverse complement.
ATGTCAATCATGCGCGGGCGTGTGTTTGAGAAAGTCGGTGTGAACATCTCGACCGTGATGGGTGAATTCACGGAGGATTTCGCCAAAAACATGGATGGCGCAGAAGAAGACCGGCGCTTCTGGGCCAGCGGCATTTCGCTTGTCGCTCATATGCGTTCCCCCCTCGTCCCAGCGGTTCATATGAACACAAGGCACATTACTACCACCAAGGGATGGTTCGGCGGCGGCGCTGACCTGAACCCCATGTTCGAGGTTGACCAGGACACGGCAGACTTTCATGCCGCTTTCCAGGAAGCCTGCGACAAGCATGACCCGGACTATTACCCGAAGTTCAAAAAGTGGTGCGATGAGTATTTCTACATCACCCACCGAGAACAGCCCCGCGGCGTCGGCGGCATCTTTTACGATTCACTGAATAGTGGTGACTGGGAGGCAGACTTTGCCTTCACCCAGGATGTTGGCCGGGCCTTCCTAGACATTTACCCGCAGATCGCCGCCCGCCACATGAATGAACCGTGGACGGACGAACAGCGGGAGCACCAGTTGGTCAAACGCGGCTACTATGCCGAGTTCAATCTGGCGATTGATCGCGGCACGACCTTTGGATTGAAAACCGGCGGCAATACAGAGGCCATCCTGATGACCCTGCCGCCCGAGGCAAAGTGGCCATAGGCTGCTAGCCTTCGGCAACCTGTTTTTTCAGCAGGGCCAAGAGTGCTGCCCGGTCCTGCTGAAAGTCACCTTCGATCCATTGCGCTTCTATTGCTTTGAGTGCGGCGCCGACCGCAGCGCCTTCGCCCACGCCCAGTGCCAGCACATCTGCCCCGGCGAGCGGAAATTCTGGAACAGTCCAGTCACGCAGGCTGTCCATCACTTCCGCATGTACCCCATCTAATGGGATCGGGCGGACCAGCAGCCAGTCTTCGACGGCTTCTTTGCTCTGTTGATAGGCCATTTGCCGAAGCGCCACAGGCGACGGTACCGGCACCTCACCCCATGCATCAACAACAACGCCATATCGTTTGATACGCTTTTTCTGTTGGTTCGACAGTTTCCAGTCCTTGGCCAACTCCTGCAACACCCGCCCCTGCCCCCGATACAGAGCGATCAGCCGCCGTATTGCGTCAGAATGGTTTTCGCTTTCCTCTTGGCCAACGACAGCCTCAAGCGTTCCCAGACCAGCCGGGGGCGGCATGATCTCGCCCAGAATGCCCTGTTGATGCATCACACGCAGTGTTTCCTGCGGCGCATGGGATTCGAGCAACCGCAAGAGTTCTGCCCGGACACGCTCTACAGAAAGACTGCGCAGGCCTCTCTTCAGGTGAATGCACGCCTCAAGCGACAAAGGATCAAGCGGGCCTTTTCCATACCAGGCATGGAACCGGAAAAACCGCAGGATGCGCAGAAAGTCTTCCTCGATGCGATGTTCTGCTGTGCCAATGAAGCGCACGAGGCCCGCCTCAATATCCGGCACGCCATCAACCGGGTCGTAGATTGTGCCATCCGCATCCGCATAAAGCGCATTGATGCTGAAGTCGCGCCGCCGGGCATCAACCAACCAGTCATCTGTATAGGCAACGCTGGCTCGCCTGCCATCGGTTTCAACATCATGACGTAGCGTTGTCACTTCAAAACCACGCCCATCGGCAATGGCCGTAACCGTGCCATGGGCCAGGCCCGTCTCTGCATAGCTGAGGCCTGCTTCTTCAAGGCGCGCCATCACCTGTTCCGGGGTCAACTCAGTGGCAATATCGATATCCCGCACCGGGCGGCCAAATAGCGCGTCACGCACGCAGCCACCAACATAGCGAGCGATACGCTGATCCGCGCCAATTGCAGCCATTACAGCCACAGCCCCCGGGTCATGGAGCCAGGGTTGATCGATCTTGATGTCGGTGGGTTTCATTCGCCGGTCAGGCGGTCATGCAGATTGACAAGCATGCCAGCCGTTGCCCCCCAGATTCGGAAGCCGTTATAGGGCATGTCATAATAATGGCGGACGGCCCCCTGCCATGTAGAGCTCTGCATCGTGTGGTTGGCCGAATCCATAAAGAAGGCCATCGGCACTTCAAACACCTCTGCCACTTCATTGTCGTCTGGCACCAAGGTGAAGCCCGGTGTCACCAACCCGACAATGGGCGTGATCGCAAAGCCAGTGCCCGTCTCATAAACATCCAGCGCACCCACGACATCCACATGGTCGCGGTGCAGTCCAATTTCTTCTTCCGTCTCACGCAGGGCCGTATCAACCGGGCCAGTGTCTTCTTCTTCCACCTTGCCACCAGGGAACGCCACCTGGCCAGAATGGCTATTCAGATGCTCGGTCCGCTGAGTGAGGATAATCGTCTCGCCATGCGGATGCTGCACAATGGGCACCAGCACAGCCGCAGGGCGCAACGTGCGCCCCTTGGGCAAATTCGCTAAATCGTTGGGCGGCGCATAATGGTCACCCCACGTGGCCTCCAAGCTTGTCTCATCAGGTATATCCGATAGCTTGTTGAGCAGATGGTCACGCATTGGCGGCCTCTTCCGTTTCACCGATGGTGAAAAACTCGCCTTTGCTCCAGACACCCAGTACTTCCTGGCCGTCCTGTTCTACCTGTTCGCCTAGATCGACCAATTGGTAGAACACCGAGCGGCCAATGAGGGCCTCCAGATTATCCCGCACTAGAACGTAGGGGGACGGCTCCTGCGTTTCCGGGTCGATCTCAACCCGGATGGGGTTGTCCGGCCCGGCGATGACTTCTTCATCGACATTGGTACGGAAAACAAGTGTCTGGTCTTCGCCTTCCCCAAAAACAGTGGCTTCCACGGCGACAAAGGGTGCGTCATCAACAGTGATGCCAATCTTCTCGACCGGGGTTACGAGATAAAACTTGTCATCATCATCATGCCGCAAAACAGTCGAGAACAGTTTGACCATGCGCGGTCGGCCAATGGGCGTGCCCATATAGAACCAGGTGCCGTCACGGGCGATGCGCATATCAATGTCACCGCAGAACTCAGGATTCCACAAATGGACAGGCGGCAAGGATTTGTCCTGCAGCCGGGCCATGATCTCAGCCAGGTTCGGAACATTACTTTGTGTCTCATCCGTCATGCCGGTTACCCCTGATCAGGCCCGTAAGGTCGTTTACTTCATTTCCCTGTAAGGATTTCACGAGCAACCTGTCCTGGTCAACCGGGCCGGGTAAACGCAACCCTGCCGTTCCGTCACGGCTGAAACCGATCCTGCCGTAATAGTCCAGATCGCCGACGAGAATAACCAGGTCATGACCCTGTTGCCGGGCCTTCTCCAGGGTCTCTTCCATCAGTTGGATACCTACACCCTGCCCGCTGATAGCTGGCTCTACCGCAATGGGCCCCAACAACAGGACATCAACAGCGCCGCCTGTATCCAGATCAATGATCATCGGCCAATAGGAAATCGTGCCCTTGAGAACGCTGTTTTCCTCAGCAATACAGCAAAGCTCTGCGACCGGTTGCACACCTTCCCTGAGGCGATAGGCCGCCTTGCTGGTTCGGTCGAGGCCGAAGGCCCGGTCCAAAAGGGCTTCAATAGCCGCATGGTCGGACGGGCGCGTGGGGCGAAGGGTCATCATAGTCAGACTTATATAATCTCTATGACGGCCAGCCCCAACAAAAGAACCAACCTCAACAAAAGAAAATGGGCTCGCCAAAGCGAGCCCAAGTTCAGGTGAGAAAGCGGTGCAATAATCCGTGGGGGGAATGCACCACTTCCCCAGGGAGGTATTTTACCAGTCAACCTGCACACGAGCGGTGAAGGAGTTGACCTTGTTCTCGCCATTGGTGCCCACATAGCTCGCATTATCGAAGGCATCTTCGATCTTCGCGTGAGCATAGTTCAGCTTCACCATGGTGTGACGGCTGAGATACCAGTTAACACCGACGATGAAGCTCTTTTGTTCGCCGCCCCAGATGCCGGCACTGGCGTCGACCAGATCGAGATAGTCATAGCGTGCGGTAAGGGCCCAGGCGCCTGCGCCTCCTTCAAAGACAGGGTTGTTAACCTTCGGACGGTAAAACTTGCCGCCCTTGTAGCCCCGGCTTTCGCCGGTCAGGAACCAGCCTGCACCAATGTAGCCACCTGAGAACTTCAGCGAGCTTTCACCGTTGTAGAAGCTGGTATAGCCACTATCGATATCCGTGTTGATCCACATCCATTCACCTTCAACCCAGAAGGGGCCAAAGATGCCGGCGGCTTCAATACCAAACAAGGTGTCAGAGCTTGCACCGTCCAAGTGACCGGTATTGACATAGCGAACACCGGAAACATGGGAATGCGGACGCTGGCGATAGCGAACACTCATACCATCAATGTCATTGGAGAAACCGCGATGACGAATGGATGCACCAAGGTGAACCCGGCCACCATTACCAATCTTCGGGAAGACTGCAGCACGTGCCGTTAGGGCGTAACCTTCGTCGTCCTTGTTGGAACTCAGGTCTGAACCACCGAACGCCGCTGCATCAAATGTCCAGATATCGCCACTGGCAGAGAGTTTGACACCCAACCGGCGGGAGATGCTGAAGGCATCGGTAACGCTGGCACGTTCCATCAAAGAAATGTGGCGGGACGAGGTCTGTTCTTCCAAAGAAGCAGTTTCCTTGAACTGACCAACCGTAATCTTGAGGGGCTTGAAGCCCTTATACTGAACGTAGGCGTCTTTGATATCGACTTCATTGTCGGCAAAGTCGACTTCGAACTTGTACTTAACGTCTTTCCAGGCATCGCCCTCAATGCCGAGCCGGGCCGTACGGAATTCCGAAGCCGAGCGGTCCTGGCTGCCGACAGTGCTTGAATCTTTCACATGACCATAGTCAACGAAAATACGGCCGCGGACATGGGCCTTGAACTTGCCGTCTGCGCTGCTGACCGACGGGCTAGGGCCCCACTTCCATTTTTCGCCACCAGATTTGGCCGACTTGTCAGCCGTTTCTCTCGCTTCGTTCGCGGTTTCAGTGGCTGCCTGCGTCATATTTTCAAGACGCTCAACACGGCGCTGCATGGTTTCAAGCATCTTTGCCTGTTCCTGCACCAGTTTGAGTAGTTCCTCCTTGGACTGCGCCTGCGCCGGTGCCGTACCAAGGGCTACACCAGTACAGAACAGACCGAGCATGCCCACTTTCATGATGGGTCGCATGTTCATTACCTAAAACTCCATTCCAAACAGTGACGGCAAATGTGCCGTCGACAGGAACGGTTTACGGAGATTCGGTGACGTTCATGTGAACGGTGTATGACAAATTTGTGACGCGCGTTTACGCTTTAAATACAAGGGTTTACGCCTGAGGCGGCGCGTCATCACGGCGTAACTTATACACCAGACTGTCATAAAGGGCCTGATAGGACGCATCGACAATGTTGGGTGACACACCCACGGTGAACCAACGCGCACCGGAATTATCCGTGCTTTCCACCAGCACACGGGTAACAGCTTCCGTGCCTTCCGTGTTCAGGATACGGACCTTGTAGTCGACCAATTGCAGGTCTTCGATATAGGAAGAATATTTGCCCAGGTCCTTGCGCATGGCTTCATCCAGCGCGTTGACAGGGCCATTGCCTTCACCCACAGACATCAGCACCTCGCCGTCGACGGCGATCTTCACCGTCGCTTCAGCAGCCGTGACCAATTCGCCCTTGGCGTTGTGGCGGCGCTCCACCATCACGCGATAGCTCTGTGTCTCGAAATATTTCGGCAAGGTGCCCAGCACACGCTGAACCATCAGCTCGAAACTGGCCTCTGCCCCATCATAGGTCAGGCCTTGAGTTTCGGCTTCTTTCACCTCTTCCAACAGACGGCCGACCTTGGGGTGGTCTGGCGCAATATCCATGCCGATATCCTCCAGCCGCTGCAGGATATTGGAGCGCCCAGCCTGGTTGGAAACAAGGATCTTACGCTGATTACCGATCGACTCGGGCGGCACATGTTCATAGGTGCTGGGGTCCTTCGCCACGGCAGAGGCATGCAACCCGCCCTTATGGGCAAAGGCATTGTCACCCACATAGGGCTGGTGCCGATTTGGCGGCCGGTTCAGAATTTCGTCCAGCGAATGCGACACCGCTTTCAACTTGGGCAGAAGGTCAGGGTCTATACCCGTCTCATACTGCTCGGCGAAGTCTGGCTTCAGCATCAATGTCGGGATCAGCGAGATCATATTGGCGTTGCCGCAACGTTCACCCAACCCGTTGAGCGTGCCCTGCACCTGGCGCACACCAGCACGAATGGCCGCCAAAGAATTGGCCACCGCATTTTCAGTATCGTTATGCGCATGGATACCCAACCGGTCACCGGGGATTTCCTGCGCTACGGTACGGACAATTTCATCCACCTCATGCGGCAGGGTGCCGCCATTGGTGTCACACAGCACCAACCAGCGCGCGCCGTTTTCAGCGGCCGCCCGAACACAATCCAGGGCATATGCCGGGTTGGCCTTGAAACCGTCGAAGAAGTGCTCGGCGTCAAACAGTGGCTCGCGTTCCCGTCGGGCAATCTCGGCAATGGAATCGGCGATGATTTCAACATTCTCTTCGCGCGGGATTTCCAGCGCCACGTCGACCTGATAGTCCCATGTCTTGCCAACGAGGCACATGGCCCCCACATCGGCATTGAACAGGGCAGACAGACCCGGATCATTGGCCGCTGACCGGCCAGGACGACGTGTCATGCCAAACGCAGTGAACATGGCGTTCTTCAACTTGGGTGGTTCACCAAAAAAGGCGGTGTCCGTCGGATTCGCCCCGGGCCAGCCCCCTTCAATATAGTCCAGCCCCAGCACATCCAGCTCGGCAGCGATGCGTTGCTTGTCATGCACAGAAAAGTCGACACCCTGCGTCTGCGCACCGTCGCGCAGGGTCGTGTCGAACAGATAGAGTCGTTCCCGTGCCATGATCCCAGCCTATGCCTTTTTCCAGCTTGTTCCCTCAGGCCCATCTTCAAGGATAATGCCCTGGGCTGCAAGGGCATCGCGAATCCGGTCGGATTCCGCAAAGTCCTTGTTTTTGCGTGCTTCTGTTCGCTGGGCAATCATCTCTTCAATGGCAGCGGCGTCAACATCATCCCCGCCCTGGAACCAATCTGCCACCGGCATCTGCAACAGACCCAATAAGTCGGCACTGGCCAACAGCACGCCCTTCAGACGGGCTTTTCCGGCGTCATCCTCAGCACGGTTAGCCTGACCGGCCAGGTCATGCAGCACAGACAGCGCCAACGGCGTATTCAGATCATCCCCAAGAGCGGCCACCAAACGGTCATCCGGTGCGGCCTCGGCAGCGGCTACATCATCCAACCCGCGCAGGGCTGTGTAGAGACGGTCGAGATTTTGGCGGGCCTGGGTCACACCCTTTTGGGTCCAGTCAAGCGGTTGACGGTAGTTCCCGGCAATCAGTGTGTAGCGCAGTACCTCACCCGGCCAGTCTTCCAGCAATTCATGCACCGTGAAGAAGTTACCCAATGACTTGGACATCTTCTGGCCTTCAACGGTGATGAAGCCGTTATGCATCCAGACATTGGCCAGCGGGGCACCGCCATGGCTGCAGGCGCTCTGGGCAATTTCACTTTCATGGTGCGGGAAGATCAGGTCGATCCCGCCGCCATGGATATCAAACGTCTCACCCAGATAAGCCTTGGACATGGCCGAGCATTCAATATGCCAGCCCGGACGGCCCCGCCCCCAAGGGCTTTCCCAACCGGGAGTGTCATCATCCGACGGCTTCCACAATACGAAGTCACCGGCCTCTTCTTTATAGGGGGCCACTTCAACGCGGGCACCAGCGATCATGTCGTCCAGGCTCCGGCGCGACAAAACGCCATAGTCCGGGTCGCTGGCGACGCGGAACAAGACATGGCCTTCGGCCGCATAGGCATGACCCTTGTCGATCAACCCACTGATCATCTCGATCATATAGGTGATGTGATCTGTCGCGCGCGGTTCTACTGAAGGGGCCAGATTATTCAACCCGGCCATATCGCGCTGATAGGCCTCTGCCGTGCGTGCCGTCAGGCTGGTAATATCGTCCCCACTTTCAGCAGCACGTTCAATGATCTTGTCATCCACGTCAGTGATGTTGCGCACATAGGTAACGTGATCTTCGCCATAGGTATGGCGCAACAGGCGGAACAAGACATCGAAGGCGACAGCAGGGACCGCATTGCCGATGTGCACATAGTCATAAACCGTCGGGCCGCAGACATACATGCGCACGCTATCGGTATCCAGCGGGGTAAAGGCGTCCTTGCTGCGGGTCAGCGTGTTGTAGAGAGAAATGCTCATGTCCGATCAGGCGGCTTCGCCGCGCAGCCTTGCTTTGGTGCGCTCCGGCCCAATGAGCGGGAGCATATGTTTCATTTCCGGCCCATGGTCCAGCCCGGTCAGCGCCTGGCGCAATGGCATAAACAGGCCTTTACCTTTGCGGCCAGTCTGTTCTCTGACCGCACCAGTCCAGGCCTTCCAGGTGTCATCATCCCAGTCCCCTTCAGGCAACAGGCCAGAGGCCTCACTCAGGAAATCGGCATCATCCACCACCGGCGTGACGGGACCATGAATAATGGCCAGCCAATCCTGCAGGTCGCCAAGCCGGTTCAGGTTCGGCCCCAATGTTTGCCACAGGGCCTCATCAACTTCCGCCGGCACACGATCGGCAACCTGATCAAATGACATGTGGTGCAACACTTTGGCATTCAGCGCAGAAAGCTCTGCCGGGTCAAACCGGGCAGAAGAGCGGCTCATATGGCTTTCATCAAAGCTTTCGACCAGTGGGTCCAGCGACGTGAATGGCTCTACAGGGTCAGACGTGCCCAACCGTGCCAATAGGGCATTAATGGCCATGGCCTCAAAACCTTGCGCCCGCAGGTCACGAATGCTCAGGCTACCCAGTCGCTTGGACAGGCCTTCACCCTGTGCGCCGGTTAGCAACGCATGGTGCGAGAAGGACGGCACCGAGCCTCCCAGCGCCTCATAAACCTGGATCTGTGCTGCTGTATTGGTGACATGGTCTTCACCGCGGAACACTTTGGTAATGCCATAGTCGATGTCATCAACCACCGACGGCAATGTGTACAGTAATGTGCCATCGGCACGCACCAGAACCGGATCTGACAGGCTCGCCAGGTCAACCTCGACCGTGCCGCGAATACCATCTTCCCACTGTACAGTCTGATGATCGAGTTTAAAGCGCCAATGCGGTGTGCGGCCTTCTTCTTCCAGCGCAGCTTTGTCGGCGTCGCTCAGCTCCAACGCGGCGCGGTCATAGACAGGTGGCAGGCTGCGGGACAACTGCACCTTGCGTTTCAGCTCCAACTCTTCTGGCGTTTCATAACAGGCATAAAGCCGTCCGTTGGCCTTCAGCCTGTCAACAGCGGTTGCATAGTTCTCCATGCGTTCTGACTGGGCGAAGGTTTCGTCCCACTGCAGACCAAGCCAGGTCAGGTCTTCGCGGATTGCCTCGGCATAGGCCTCTGTTGACCGTTCAGAATCCGTATCATCGAGCCGCAGAATAAAACTGCCGCCAGTCTGCTTGGCACAGAGGTAATTGACCAACGCCGTGCGGGTGTTGCCAACGTGGATATAGCCGGTGGGGCTGGGCGCAAAGCGGACGCGTTCACTCATGCGTCCTGCTCCCCATCACCCTGGAATTCGTGGTGATCCTTCGTGGGCCGTGCGTTACGGAACCCATTAGTGATCGGGTAGCGACGGTCGCGCCCATAATTCTTGCGGGTGATCTTCACACCCGGGGGAGCCTGACGGCGCTTATATTCGGCGACGTAAACCAGATGCTCGATACGCTTGACCAATTCGGGGTCATGCCCACGTGCAACAATATCATTAAACGCCATTTCTTCTTCGATCAGGCATTCAAGAATGTCATCAAGCACATCATATTCCGGCAAGCTGTCCTGGTCCGTCTGGTTTTCACGCAGCTCTGCTGTCGGCGCCTTGTTGATGATATTTGTGGGGATGACTTCCCCACCCGGGCCAAGGGCGCCGTCCGGAACATTCTCATTGCGCCATGCCGACAAAGCATAAACCGTCAGCTTGTAGACATCCTTGATGACCGAATAACCACCGCACATGTCGCCATAAAGCGTGGCATAGCCCACCGACATTTCAGACTTGTTGCCCGTGGTCAGCACCATATGGCCAAACTTGTTGGAGATGGCCATCAGCGTCAGGCCTCGCAGGCGGGCCTGGATGTTTTCTTCGGTGATATCCTGCTCACGCCCGGCAAAGACCTCGCCCAGCATGTTGTCGAAAGCAGCAACGCCATCCGCAATGGCGATGACATCATACTCTGCACCCAGGGCATTGGCGCAGCCAGAGGCGTCGTCATGGCTTTCGCCCGAC
>JAURPT010000128.1 GCA_030836535.1 Alphaproteobacteria bacterium | reverse complement strand
GCCACGAGGGCCAATCACGATCTGCCAGGGGATACCAATCAACTCGGCATCAGCAAATTTGGCACCGGGGCGTTCATCACGATCGTCATACAGAACTTCCACACCAGCACCCTGAAGCGCGGCGTAGAGACGGTCGCACTCGGCTGTACAGGCATCATCGCTGACACGCATATTGATGATGACGACACGATAGGGTGCAACGGCTTCTGGCCAGATGATGCCCTTATCATCATGGCTCGCTTCAATGATCGCCCCCATCAGGCGGGATACGCCAATACCGTAGGAGCCCATTTCAACCGGGATACGGTCACCATCCGGCGAGGTTACAGACGCCCCCATGGACTCGGAGTATTTTGTGCCGAACTGGAAGACCTGCCCGACTTCAATGCCTTTCTTGGTCTGGAGGTCACCTTCTGCCAGTGGACAATTGTCCGGATCGTGCTCGTCATCTGCCACGGCATAGAGCGCCTGCATTTCATCAGCCAGTGCCTGATCGGCCCCTTCCATTTGCTCAAGCGTATAGGCGTCGAAGGATTTATCGTAATAGACATCACTTTCACCTGTTTCAGCCAGCACATGGAATTCGTGGCTCAAGTCGCCGCCAATGGCCCCCGTGTCAGCCCGTACCGGTACAGTGCGCAAACCCATGCGGGCAAAGGTCCGCAGATAAGCGATAAACATCGTCTGGTATGCCTGGTCGGAGGCATCCTTGGTCAGGTCGAAGGAATAGGCATCTTTCATCAGAAATTCGCGACCACGCATCACGCCAAAGCGAGGGCGGATCTCATCGCGGAATTTCCACTGGATGTGATACAGGTTCTTCGGTAGATCCCGGTATGACTGAATGTCATTGCGGAAAATATCGGTGATCATCTCTTCATTGGTTGGCCCAAACAGCAATTCTCGGTCATGCCTATCAGTAATGCGCAGCATTTCCTTGCCATAATCGTCGTATCGCCCGCTTTCATGCCACAGGTCAGACGACTGGATCGTCGGCATCAGCAGTTCCTGGGCCCCTGCCTTATCCTGTTCTTCCCGCACAATCTGGGTAAGTTTCTGCAAAACACGCCAACCAAGCGGCAGCCACGCATAAATACCGGCAGCTGTTTGTCGGATAAGGCCTGCGCGCAACATCAGCCGATGCGAGGCAATCTGCGCTTCAGTGGGCGTTTCCTTCAGGGTTGGCAGAAAAAAAGTCGACAGACGCATGTTGTGTCCCGTTGTTTGAGTCGTTTGTTCTTATTGTTATGTGCGGACTGTATGTCGCCCCCCGCGACAAGGCAAATGCCTAATTGGATCGGGTACAAATAGTCCGCCGGTCCGCAAGTTCTATGGTCTTAGACGGCATGACTGTGACACTTGTGCCACAGGTTGTGAAAAAGACACGTTCGAGCCGACATAAGTTGGTTTTGAGAAGTGACACCAACCAGACCATCACCTAAGTTCTTTCCCATCAAAGCGCGCAAATAAAAAAAAGCGCTGCAGACATGCTCCTAGAGTGGTCCAAGTTTGGGGAGAAGATCCTTGTGGGAGGGGATTTTCAATATGAGCGGTTCGCCGCTTCAAAAAGAAGAAAAACGATCATCGAATTAGGCAAGGTTCTCCGGAACCTTGCTTTTTTCGTTGTGCATTAGACGTTGTGCATTAGACAAAGAAAAAGCCAGCAGGGTTGCCTGCCAGCCTATTCTAATTGCAACGGCAACAGCTAATCGTAGAACGAGATCAGTTCGCTTGTAATCGCCCAGAAATACAGGCCCCACAAGATTGCGGCGATCCCTGTTGTAACTAACAGCTTCTTACCCAGCAATGTCTTGACTGGCGCACCAGCATCGTTTCCTTGAACGACCTCTTCACCCGCTTCATCATGCGATTTGACGCCAAATGGCAGTGCTATGAAAAACACGACCCACCAGATGACGATGAAAAGAACAATGCCGTTGACGATGCCCATGGCTATTGGTGTTCCTTAAACCTGTTCGATTTCGACCAGTGTACCACAAAAGTCCTTGGGTGACAGGAACAGCACTGGCTTGCCATGGGCGCCAATCTTGGGCTCACCATCGCCGAGGATTTTAGCACCATCTGCGACCAACTGATCACGCGCAGCCAAAATATCTTCTACTTCGTAGCAAACATGGTGCATGCCGCCGGAGGTGTTCTTGTCCAAATATTTGGCAATCGGTGAATTGTCGCCTAGCGGATGCAGCAATTCGATCTTCGTATTCGGCAGTTCAACAAAGACAACGCTGACGCCATGTTCCGGCAGGTCCTCCGGTTCAGAAACCTTCGCACCCAAGGTGCTGGAATAGGTATTGGAAGCCGTAGCCAGGTCGGGCACGGCAATGGCAACATGGTTCAAACGACCGATCATAATAACCTCACTGTGTTGGTGTATTGCTCTTAATACGCAGGGTTCAGTCGCTTGGCAATTGCATTATCTGTACGTCCGTCACAGGCCGTTTTCCCGTGGCCTGTTCACAGCAACGGCGGGCGGCGATACGAACCGTTTCCGCCAATCTGTCTTGGGTAGCCTTTTGTTTTTTGGGCGCTTTCACCATCACCTGTTCTACAGCAGTGACAACGCTGCCTGTCACCCGCTCTGCATCAGGAATACCCAGACAATTCACACCGGGTGTCTGTACCAGTTTGAGGCGCTCATTTACCAAAAGCGTGATAAAGAGATGGCCATCATCAGCGACACGTCGCCTGTCCCTGATCTCCAGTGTCTTGCGTGGCGTGATGTGCTTGCCGTCTTTTACCAATTTGCCGCTTTCAACAACTTCAGCCAGTTTCACGCCTTTTTGTGAGAGAGACACCATTTCGCCATTGGCTGCAGCCCTACTATGCGGCACCTGTAGTTCTTTGGCTAAGGCTACATGTTCCATTAAGTGACGTGTTTCGCCATGAACAGGAATAGCGATGTGCGGTCGTATCCAGCCGTACATTTCCACCAGGTCTGGCCGACCCGGATGGCCGGAGACATGCACCATGGAATCCTTCTCGGTGATCACGTCAACCCCCAGAGCAGCAAGCTTGTTGTAAAGCCCCGCCAGCGAAACTTCATTACCGGGGATCACCTTGGAAGAAAAAATGACCAGATCCCCTTTCCCCAGCTTTATCGTAGGGTGTTCATCCCGTGTGATACGGGCCATGGCACCGCGCCCCTCGCCCTGGCTGCCGGTGCAGACATACATCACTTTTGATGCCGGTAATTGGCTCGCCTCCTCTTCTGAGATAAAGGCCGGCACATCCAGTAGATAGCCATTATTCTGGGCGATGGAGACATTGCGCCGCATGGACCGACCAACCAACACCGCCTTGCGGCCATTTTGCTGGGCAACACGAGCCAGTGTATGCAGACGCGCAATATTGGAGGCAAAACCGGTAACGGCCACCCTGCCCTTTCTCCCCACCAGCAGAGCAGACAGGGGGTCGAAAAGGTCTTCTTCGGATCCAGACGTGCCGATATTGAACACATTGGTCGAATCACAGACCATGGCCAGCACGCCTTCGTCACCGATTTTCTTGAGTTGGTCGATGTCTGCTGGCTCCCCAACAACCGGTTCTGCATCCAACTTCCAGTCACCGGTATGGAAGATTGTCCCAACTCTTGTCTTGATCAACAGCGCGTTAGGCTCGGCAATCGAGTGCGCCAAGGTAACGAATTCGCAATTGAAAGGCCCCAGTTCGACTGAGCCGTTCAGACCAATTTCGTAGAGTGGGACGTCATCCAAAAGACCGGCTTCAGAGAGCTTGGCCCGTAGCATGCTTGCCGTAAACGGGGTCGCAAAGACAGGGCATTGCAGCTGTGGCCAGAGTTGGGCCACGGCCCCGATATGGTCTTCGTGGGCGTGGGTTAACATCAGGCCCAACAGGTCTGACCGACGCTCGCTGATGAAGGCAGGGTCAGGAAAGATCATATCGATGCCCGGCAGGTCATCCCCGGCAAAGCTGGTGCCGCAGTCAATCATGATCCATTGGCCATCAAGACCATAAAGGTTCATGTTCATGCCGATTTCGCCGGAACCACCCAGGGGCAGAAATAGCACTGTATCTTTTGGCGGGGCCATTTAGTTCTCTTCCAGCCGACTACTGCGAGTCGGGGAAGTATACATCACCGGCGTGGATTGTTTCTTCTCTGCCGTCTTCCAGGCCCAATTGCAAAGCACCCTCTGCACTCACATCGAGAAATGTTCCCTGAATACGGTTCTCGCCCTGTTGCACATCAATCGTTTCACCGAGGCGGTCAGCAGAGGCCAGCCACTCTAATCGCAAAGGGAGGAAGCCAGATGTCTGCCAAACCTCTATCAAGGCATGCAGATGTTGCGTTATGCGGGAAACAACCTCATCAACAGGCATTTGTGCGCCTGTATTGGCCACCAGACTCGTGGCAGGAAAAGGCGCGCCCTCCGGGGCGTGCTTCAGGTTAACGCCGATGCCAATAATCAAATAGTCCCGCTGGCCACCATTGCCGTCCGGCGCCGAGCCGCCTTCAAGCAGGATACCGGATACTTTTTGATCTGCGAGCAGGACATCATTTGGCCATTTTAGCGTGATTGGCATGGGTTCAGGCCAACTCGACGTCACGTCTTCCAACGTTCGCTTAACGGCGAGCGATGCAGCAAAGGAAAGTTGCGAGGCCTCGGTAAGGGGTTTGCCCGGATCTATGAGAACAGACATAAACACGTTCCCGGGTTTGGAGACCCATTCACGGCCCCGTCGCCCTCTGCCCGCCGTCTGGGTTTTGGCCCAGACAACAGCGGGCCCTATGTCTCCCGCCTGGGCGCGGCGGGAGGCTTCCTCGTTCGTACTGTCGAGGATGTCGTATTCGTAAAGTGCGTAGCCTTCAGGCAGCGCGAGCACGCAGCTAACCAACTAGAACAATGTGCCAGCCGCGGCCATTGCTGCATTGTTCAGCAAGGTAGGCCACAGGGCATAGGCAACAACCAGCACGGCCGTTGCACTGGAAACGATATTCAGTGCCCGGCTCGGACCAACATCAAATTCGGCAACGGGTGCATCGAAATACATGATCTTAAAGATACGCAGATAGTAGAACGCACCGATCACGCTCATTATCACACCAAAGATAGCCAAGGTGATATGGCCTGCATTGATCGCCTGCATCAGCACGAAAAACTTGCCGAAGAACCCGGCCAGCGGTGGAATACCTGCCAGAGAGAACAAGAACACGGCCAGGTACAGCGCCATGGCGGGTCGCGTACGACCAAGACCAGCTAAATCAGAAATGTCCTCCGCCATGCCTTCCTTGCGGCGCATGGACAGGATAAGCGCAAAGGTCCCGATATTCATCACCAGATAGATACTCAGATAGATCAATACGGAGCCAACACCAGCCTGATCGGCACTGCTCAGACCAATGAGAGCAAAACCAACATGACTGATGGAACTAAAGGCCATCAGACGTTTGATATTGGTCTGCACGAGGGCGAAGAAGGCGCCCACAGCCATAGAAGCCATAGCCAGGAAGATGATGATCTGCTGCCAGTCATTCATCAGGCCTGGAATGGCGTCGAACAATACGCGGATCAGCAACGCCATCGCTGCCACTTTTGGGGCGCCGGCAAAGAAGGCGGTTACCGGTGTAGGTGCGCCTTCGTATACGTCTGGTGTCCACATATGGAACGGTGCTGCTGAGATCTTGAAAGCAAGACCGGCCAGCAGGAACACGAGGCCAAACAGCAGACCGAAAGAGGTGTCATCACTGGCAGCGGCTGCAGCCATAATGTCAGAAAACTCGAGCGAGCCAGAGAAGCCATAAATCAGCGAGCTACCGTAAAGCAGCATGCCCGACGACAAGGCGCCCAGAACAAAGTATTTCAGGCCAGCTTCCGTCGCTTTGCTGGAATCTCGATTGATGGCAGCCAGCACGTAAAGCGCCAGGCTCTGCAGTTCGATACCCAGGTAAAGCGCGATCAGATTGTTGGCAGAGACCATCATGGTCATGCCGAGTGTTGCCAGCAGCACGAGAATGGCGAACTCGAAGCGGGCCAAATTCTCTTTGCGCAGATAGTCGATCGACATCACCAGGGCAAGCGCCGACCCCAGCAGGATCAGTATCTTGTTAAAGGCGGCGAAACCATCGACTACAAACAGGCCGCCATAGGTCACGACGGTGGAGGTCGGCAGTGTTGCAGCGCCAAGGATAGCAATGACCAGCACGCCGATGGATAGCAGTGAGACGGTCTTGAAGGCGGAAGAACCAGAGAACACACCAACCATCAGCAGCGCCATTGCGCCTACAGCGAGAATCAGCTCAACAATTGCGGAAGCGAGACTTTCCATTATTCAGCTCCTTCCGCAATCATGGTTGTTACTGTGCCATGATAGTTGGCGAGATCAGCTTCAAAATTGGTCATCAGGTTTTCCACAGAAACATGCAGCACGTCGAGGAATGGTTCCGGATAAATGCCCATCCACATCACAACAGCGATCAGCGGTACGAAGATAATGACTTCCCTCTTCTCCAGGTCGAGGATGTCCTTGAGGTCTTCTTTGTCCAGCTCACCGAACACAACAGCGCGATAGAGGTAGAGCATATAGGCCGCACCCAGGATCAAACCGGTTGCCGCCAGGGCCGCAATCAGCGTGCTGGCTTCAAAGGCACCCAGCAGTACCAGCAATTCACCCACGAAGCCGCTGGTACCCGGTAGGCCGACAGAGGCCATGGTGAAGATCATGAAGACAAGAGCATAGGCCGGCATCCGGTTCACCAAACCTCCATACCGCGCAATCTCACGCGTATGCATGCGGTCGTAAACAACACCAACACACAGGAACAGTGCACCAGAGACGATACCATGGCTCAGCATCTGGAAGATGGAGCCCTCGATGCCTTGCTGGTTAAAGGCGAACAGACCGATGGTCACAAAGCCCATATGGGCGACAGATGAATAGGCAATCAGCTTCTTCATGTCTTCCTGCCGCAGGGCAACCAGTGAAGTGTAGATCACGGCAATGGCGCTCATGCCGAAGACAAGCGGCGTGAAGTAGTCACTGGCGACCGGGAACATCGGAATCGAGAACCGCAGGAAGCCGTAACCTCCCATTTTCAGCAGCACACCGGCCAGGATCACAGACCCCGCGGTCGGTGCTTCCACGTGAGCGTCGGGCAACCAAGTATGAACCGGCCACATGGGCATCTTAACGGCAAAGGACGCGAAGAATGCCAACCACAGCCATGTCTGTAGGCCAGGGTCAAAGTCGTAGGCCAACAGCTCAGGAATGCTCGTGGTCCCCGTTTCCAGATACATGGCGATCATCGCCAGCAGCATCAGAACAGAGCCAAGTAGCGTGTACAGGAAGAACTTGTAAGACGCGTATACCTTACGTGCCCCGCCCCATACGCCGATGATGAGATACATCGGGATTAGGCCGGCTTCAAAGAACAGGTAGAACAGCACCAGATCCTGGGCACAGAAAACGCCGATCATCAGCGTTTCCAACATCAGAAAGGCGATCATGTAATCGCGGACGCGGTTCGTGATGGCTTTCCAGCTCGCCAAAATACAGATCGGCATCAGAAAGGTTGTGAGGATGACAAACAGCAGTGAGATACCATCAACACCCATGCGATAGTTGATCCCGCCCAGTAGCCAAGCGCGCTCTTCTACGAACTGGAAGTCAGCGGTTGTGTTATCAAAATTCGTCCACAGCAGCAGGGAAACCAAGAAGGTGCCAATCGTGAACAGCAACGCAACACTGCGGGAATTGCGCGCGACCGTTTCTTCATCACCCCGGATCAGGAAGAGGAAGAGAACACCAATCAGCGGCAGGAATGTCACAAAGGACAGGATGGGCCAATTCTCAATCATTGGACGCCTCCCGGCTGGAAACCATACCAGGTGAGCAAGGCCACCACCCCGATCAGCATGACGAATGCATAGTGATACAGATAACCCGTCTGGACACGACGCGCCTTGCCAGCCACCCAGGCAATGGCGCCGGAGACACCATCGGGCCCAAAGCCATCAATGATCTTGCCATCACCGATTTTCCAGAACTGATAACCAATCCACTTTGCCGGGCGAATGAATATCAGCTCATACAGTTCGTCGAAATACCACTTGTTGAGCAGGAAATTGTAAATTGGGCTGTTAGTCTCGGCCAAGGTCTTGGGAATGCGAGGCTTCCAGATGTAGAACACCCAGGACAACCCAAGGCCCAAAGCACCCATCACCAGTGGCAACAGCTTGACCCAGGTTGGGACTTGGCGTGCGGCCTCAAGGATATTATCCCCGGCCAGGAACAAGGCAGAGCCCCAGAACGCATCGTAATTGTCGCCAACAAAGTCACCATAGAAGACAAAACCGGCGGCCACAGCGCCAACAGCCAACACCAAAAGCGGGATCAGCATCACCTTGGGTGACTCATGTACATGGCTCATCACTTCTTCAGACGCCCGCGGCTTGCCGTGGAAGGTCATAAAGATAAGCCGACCGGAATAGAACGCCGTCATGAAGGCCGCAGCAATACCAAAGACAAAGGCATATTGCGCAAAGCCATTCTGGGCCACATAGGCGGCTTCCAGGATCATATCCTTGGAATAGTAGCCAGCGAACGGGAACACGCCGACAAGAGCCAGCGAGCCGATCCACATCATGGCATAGGTGCCCTTCATGTGCTTCCAGATACCGCCCATCTTGCGCATGTCCTGTTCGTCAGACATACCGTGGATCACGGAGCCGGAGCCCAGGAACAACAGGGCCTTGAAGAAGGCATGTGTAAACAGGTGGAAAATGGCAGCGCCATAGGCGGAAACACCCAGGGCGAAGAACATGTAACCCAGCTGCGAGCAGGTGGAATAGGCAATCACACGCTTGATGTCGTTCTGCACCAGGCCAACCGTGGCGGCAAACAATGCAGTTGATGCACCGATAAAGGTGATGAATTCCAGCGTGACGGGTGCCAGCTCGAACATTGGCGAACAGCGGGCGACCATGAACACACCGGCTGTTACCATAGTAGCTGCATGAATAAGCGCGGATACCGGCGTTGGGCCTTCCATAGCATCTGGCAACCACGTGTGCAGCCCAAGCTGGGCCGACTTACCCATGGCGCCAATGAACAGCAGCATGGTGATGGTTGTCATCACGTCGACTTCGTAACCCAGGAAGCTGAATGTCTGGCCCTGCTGACCGGCTGCCGCGGCAAAGACCGTATCAAAGTCCATGGCCCCAAAGACCAGGAAGATCGCCAGAATGCCCAGCATGAAGCCAAAGTCACCGACGCGGTTGACCACAAAGGCCTTGATGGCAGCAGCATTTGCAGAAGGCTTTTTGTACCAGAAGCCAATGAGCAGGTAAGACGCAAGGCCCACCCCTTCCCAACCGAAGAACATCTGAACGAAGTTATCGGCGGTTACCAGCATCAGCATGGCAAAGGTAAACAATGACAGATATGCCATGAAACGCGGCTTGTGCGGGTCGTGGCTCATATAGCCAATTGAATAGATATGCACGAGGGACGACACACCATTAACAACAACCAGCATAACGGCTGTCAGCGTATCGATGCGCAACGCCCAGCTGATCTCAAACCCTCCGGAGGAGACCCAGTTCAACAAATGCACCTGTGCCGAATTGCCCCCAAGGGCAACGTCGAAGAATACGACGACAGACAGGACAGCAGAGGTGACCACAG
>JAURPT010000127.1 GCA_030836535.1 Alphaproteobacteria bacterium | reverse complement strand
GATCCCCATCCATAAAAGCGTTGGCCAGATGCAAGTCACCATGGCACTGACGGACGAACCCTTGTTCGCGCCTGTGATCCAGCAGGTCGGCATGATCCTGCAATTGGCTTGCTACCCGCTTGTACCAATGCGTCACTTGTTCAGCTGAAATATGATGTCGCCCAAAGGTTTCCAAGTTTGTACGAATATTACCGACATTGTCGAGCATGGCTGAAAACCCGCCACAATCCGGGCGCGGCTCTGCCGACCGGTGGAACGCGATCACTTCTTCACATAATGCATCTAGCGTATGTGGGGGCAGGTCATTGGCCTGCAAGCGGTTCGATAGCAGATCCCGCTCGTTGAAACGCTGCATCACTACCAAGCATTCCAACGGCTCCTGATGTGTGATTTCATCAATGCCGGTCCTGAGTTCACTTAATTGAAGCTTGGTTTCCGGTTTGTAAATGCCGCGCCAACCCAGATAGAGCCCAGGTGTTGTGCGTCGGTTAAGCCGCAATTCATTCATGGATGCGGCCTGTCGTTGCTCTCGTTGCCGCAGGTCCGCAAAATTCATCGATACCGCGCGCTTCATCTTATAGGCGCGGTCTTCGGCCAGGAATATATGCGAAATATGTGTCTGAATGTGTTGGACAGGGCCGGGGGACAAAGCGTCGCTATTGACCAGAAAGTTTACAATCTCTTCCTGGCTGTTTTCATAGTCGCGCGCCTGGTGCTTCTTAATCATTGTTAACCTAGTTTAACTGGACTTGAGGTATGATCCTAAATAAGTAACGAGAAGACATGATCCGTTAGTATCATGTTGTTGGGTTGTAGATGATAGTGAAGGCACCATGTCGCTTCACGAACAATTGTCGAAAGACAAGCCACTGGTAGAACAGGAAAAGACGTCCGGCAAGGTGGTCTATGGCTACCTTTACACGGTGCGTAACAGCCGGTTGCAGGACACCTTCAACGACAATCGTGCCTTCCTGCCGTTTCAGTATCTCGACGGGCATGACACGTTGATTGCGAAGTCAACAGTTGCTGAAGTGTTTGGGATTGTGAATGTATCAGCCATGGCCTCGGCCCATGGGCCCTACGCAGCTTTTGGCATCAGCCGTGACGACAGCATGGACTCTATAGAAGCGGTGTATCGCAACTACATTCTCCGGTGCCACCCGGACAATTACAAAGGTGAACAGTATCCCGACGCCCTGCGCAAAGTGCTCTCCAAGGTGATCTTGCAGGTGCGTGACCACTTCGAAAACATCAAGAAAGACCAAGCCAAACGCGCTGCAGCGATCAGCGCGGCAAACGGCTAAATCTTATCCGCGTGCAAATTCCTTGGCGTGGGTAAAGCCCAACTCTTCCAGCGGGGCAGCCTGGAAGGACCGCTGCGTGCGTTCTTCCGGGGCGTCATCATAGGTCGTCAGGCGTTGCCGGGGCGTACGGCTCTGGCTGCGGATCAACTCTTCCATGCTATGCGGCGGCATTTCCTGGCCGTGGGATGCCCCGGCTGAACGGGTAATGGTCTCGTTCATCAGCGTGCCGCCAACATCATTGGCGCCGGCATTCAGGCAGGCTTCTACGCCTTTGGGTCCCATTTTGACCCAGCTGGTCTGGATGTTGGAAATCTGACCATGCAGCACCAGACGGGCAACAGCATGCATCAGGACTGCCTCACGGAAAGTAGGACCTCTGCGGGCATTACCCTTCAGATAGATGGGCGCTTCCATATGCACGAAGGGCAGGGGTACGAATTCGGTGAACCCACCCGTCTTTTCCTGCTGGTCGCGGAGCACGAGCAAATGACGTGCCCAATTGATGGGGCCTTCTACATGGCCGTACATGGCGGTCGAGGTCGTGTGGTAGTTCAGCTCATGCGCTGTATTCATCACCTCGAGCCATTGGGCGGTGTTGATTTTGTCGTCGCAGATGATGGCGCGAATTTCATCGTCGAGAATTTCAGCGGCTGTGCCGGGCAAGGTGCCCAGACCGGCATCCTGCAGCTGCTGCAGGAATTCGCGAACAGTAATGCCCAGCGTCTCAGCCCCCTGCCATACTTCCAGCGGCGTAAAGGCGTGGATATGCATGTCCGGGCAGACTTCCTTCACCGCCTTTACGATGTCGATATAGTGCTGGCCCGTATAGCGGGGGTGAATACCTCCCTGCAGGCAGACTTCGGTGGCCCCTCGTGACCAGGCTTCCTGCACGCGACGTTTGATCTCATCCAACCCTAATACATAGGGGTCGCCGCGCAGGCTCTCGCTCATCTTGCCTTTGGAGAAGGCGCAGAACTGGCACTTGAAGTAGCACACATTGGTGTAGTTGATGTTGCGGTTCACCACATAGCTGACCGTGTCGCCATTGACCTGTTGGCGCAGCGTGTTGGCGGCGTGGCAGATGGCGCTGAAGTCTTCCCCGCGTGCGCGGAACAGGTCGGCGACTTCTTTTTCACCGAGCCGTTCACCCGCTGTCGCCCGTTCGATCAGCTGGCCGATGTGCAGGCTTGGCTTGGCATCGGGGCCATGGGCAATCAGGTCGATGATATTCTGCGGGGGCTCCAGCTCAGCGCCTGGTGACCAGATTTCTTCGCGGGCAAAGCCTTCACCGTCACTCAGGTGCAGCACATTGGTGTGCAGATCTTCGTCGACCCAATTGGCCTTGTCATCCAGATAGGATGGATACGTCGCCAGACGTTCGGCCATGTCAAAACCCTTGGCGGCTGTATCATCGCGCAGTTTCTGCAGATGTGGCCATGGAGCCTCGGGATTTACAAAGTCCGGCGTAATGGGCGACACGCCGCCCCAGTCAGAAATGCCGGTATCCAGCAAAGCGCCCAGATCATCGGGGCTGAGGTTCGGCGGTGCCTGAATGTTCATTTCCGGCCCGAAGATGATGCGGCTCATGGCCAGTGTCCACTGATAGTCTTCCAGTGACGGCTCAGCCGCATTTTCCATCTTGGTGCCGGGCTTGCGGCGAAAATTCTGGATGATGATTTCTTGAATATGGCCATGTTCATCATGCAGGTCGCGCAGCTCAAGCAGGCTTTCGATGCGTTCGCGGCGGGTTTCGCCAATACCGATCAGGATGCCTGAGGTGAACGGAATTTTCGCTTCACCGGCCAGGCGGATGGTGTCCAGCCGAATAGTCGGTTCCTTGTCGGGCGACCCGTAATGCGGCATGCCCTTCTCGGACAGGCGGCCGGACGCCGTCTCTAACATAATCCCCATAGAAACAGAGACCTTGCGCAACATGGCCAGATCTTCAGCGGTCATCACGCCGGGGTTCAAATGCGGCAAAAGCCCTGTTTCGCGGTAAACGGTCTCTGCGGCTTCTGCCAGGTAGGACAGAGTTGTTTCATGGCCCAATTCGGCCAGCGCCTCGCGGGAGGCGCGATAGCGCAGTTCCGGCTTGTCGCCCAGGGTAAACAGGGCTTCCTTGCAGCCGGCCTCAGCACCCTTGCGGGCAATCTCGAGGATTTCCTCCATCGGCATGAAGACAGCCTCACCCTTTTTAGGGGGGTGGGCGAAGGTACAATAATGGCAAACGTCGCGACACAGATGTGTCAGCGGAATGAAGACATTCTTGGAATAGGAAATGATGCGGCCATGGCCCCTGTCGCGCAGGCTGGCGGCAAGCCGCATCAGTTCTGACGTGTCGGCATGGTCAACAAGAGCCAGGGCTTCTTCATGGCTCGGCCTGTGGCCCGTCGCCAGACGGTCCAATATGGATACAATTTCGCGGTTCACTGTCGCTCTTTCCGTTTCGCCCCGGGGTGCTTTTGCACACTGGGTTGGGCGTCCCTTACGTCGTACGTTCTTTTAGCCGCTTGTCCAAGCCTGTTGCCAGTAAATAATCAAGCGTATGTCCCTGTTCTGCGCGCTCGAGAAAAGCCTGCAGGTCGTCCGGTTGGTCTATATCGAGACCCAACCCGTCCATTTCAAGGTGTGTCACGAGTAATTCCAGATCGTCGGCGGCGGTGACATGTTTGGCTGCACTGTCCACGCCGTACATCAGCGGCAGGCAATCCGGCGGGCACAGAGCCATGCCATTAGTGCCGCCGTCTGAGGCCGCAGTCCCGATTGCCACGCTATACACGCCTTGGACAAAGCCAACGAGTTCGTCAATTTCCTCCGCCTTTGCAAGAGGAACATCTCCATGAAGGATCAGGGCGCTGGTTGCCCCCTTGCTGATGGCATGGCTCAACCCATGAGACAGCGCCGGGTTCAACCCCTTAAGCTCAGGCTCTGCGATTGCCTGGCAGCCATTGTCTTGCGCTATTTGAATGGCGTCTTCGTCATCTGTGACGAGAGCAACCACATCGACCCTGTTGGCCACTTTCAGCGCGGCAATGACATCAAGCAACATGGCCCGCGCCAGGGCAGAGCGCTCCTCTTCCGACAATATGTCGGAAAGGCGCGCCTTTGCCCCCTGCAACCGTTTTACAGGTAACAATGCCCAGACTGACATGACTCTTCCTTGCCCGCTTTGGCTGGCTTACTTGTGCGCTTCTTCCAGCAGCGGCGCGAAGAAGTCAGGGATCTGCAGCCAGGCTTCTTCCGTGTTGATTTCAGCGGTGAAGCTGGTGTCGATGGTCACTTCGTGCACACCGGCATCCTTGCACTGCTTGATCAAAGGCAGCATGTCTTCGATCCCGCCCATCCAGCTGGGCATCAGCTGGTCGCCAACCGGGCCAATGCCGGGCAGGGAGGGTGCTGCAAAGACACGCAAATTCATGGCTAAGGGGCCACGATTATATTTCTCTGATGCCAGTTGGTTGACCTGCTCCAGCAGCATCATGGCCATGTCGGCAGGCAGGCCAGCCGGATGCCAGATGTCACACAGCTCTGCCAAACGGTCACGGCCCGGCTCACTGTTAAAGGCACCCATAATGGGCACAGCCGTGTTGCCGTCCAGGTCCTGCTGAACAGGTTTCGGGCTGGTAGAGCCTTTCGGGAAATTGAAATATTCGCCGCTATATTCGGTTGGGTTATCGGCCCAGGCGGCTTTCATCGCGCGGATGAAATCTGTCGCGCGCGAGCCTTTGTTGCCGAATGGCGTGTCCATGTGGTCGAATTCTTCACGCGCCCAGCCCAGGCCCAGGCCCAGATCAAGCCGGCCATTGGACAGTACATCAATGGTGGCGGTACGCTTGGCCAACATGACAGGGCGGTGATAGGCCAGTACCAGGATGGACGTCCCCAAGCGGATATTTTTGGTAATGCCCGCGACGTAAGCCAGGGATTCTAGCGGCGCATACAGGTGTTCATATGCCTGCGGCCATTGCATCACGGGTTCTGGTCCGAACGCCATCATCTGCACGGGGTGGCTCTGGATCGGGTTTTCCGGATACAGATAGTGATCCTGCACCACCAGTGAATCGTACCCCAATTCGTCTGCGCGAACGGCGAAGTCGTGGATGGTCTTCTGGGTAACGCAGTCCGTCAACTGCGGCATGTTGAACCCGAGTTTCATCGTCTTTTCCTTTCAAAAGCCTGGACGACCGCTGCTCCCCTCGGCATGGCGGCCTGAATCATGTGGTGACAATCTGGCACAGAATGATGTGGGCCACCAGTCTTGAGGCAATCAGGAATATTCACTCAATAACGAGTGTTCCATAGCGGTTGAACCTGCTAAACCATGCGCAACGAATCAAAACCCTTTGCAGGAGTAAACTGTGAGCAAGACTACACATACAATTGCCGTTATTGGCGGCACGGGCGACCTTGGTGGCGGCCTGGCCCGTCGTTGGGCCATGTCCGGTCACAATGTCATTATCGGTTCACGCACGAATGAAAAAGCTGAAGCAGCCGCTGCCGAATTGAACGCATCTCTCGGCATCGATACTGTGACCGGCCAGGAAAATGGCGCTGCCGCTGCAACTGCAGACCTGGTGTGCCTGACCGTACCGTTTTCCAACCAGCAGCCGATGCTGGAAGCTATCCAGGCTGGTATTGACGGCAAAATCCTGATCGACGCCACTGTGCCGCTGATGCCGCCAAAAGTGGGCACGGTTCAGCTGCCGGAAGAAGATTCTGCTGCTGTGAAGGCCCAGAACTTTGTGGGTGAGGGCGTCATGGTTGTGGCTGCCTTCCAGAATGTGGGTGCTGCTCACTTGCAGACAGACCATGCTATCGAATGCGACGTGCTGGTTGCTGGTAACGACCCGGATGCCCGTGAAGTTGTGATCGGCCTGGTTGAAGATGCCGGCCTCAAGGGTTGGCATGCTGGCCCGCTGGCGAACTCCACTGCTGCAGAAGCCCTGACCTCGCTGCTGATCCACATTAATCGCCGCTACAAGATTGCCGGTGGTTCTGGCATTCGCATTACCGGCGAACCTGGCACTGCTGATTAAGGCTGCGCTCACATGGGCAATCTGACGGTACTCCCCATCCCCGACCTGCCGATGGTGCAGCCTGGTGATGACCTTGTCGCCATTATCAACGAGGCAATGGCCAAGGCCGACCTGTCTTTCCAGGAAGATGATATCCTGGTGCTTGCCCAGAAGATTATCTCCAAGTCGGAGGGGCGGTTTGCCCGTCTTTCCGACATGGAGCCTTCCGCCCAGGCGCATGCCATCGCGGAGGAAACCGGCAAAGAGCCCGACTTTGTGGAAATGGTACTTAGCCAGTCCAACGACGTGGTGCGTACCGGCCCCAATGTGCTGATTGTTGAAGCCTTTACAGGCATCGTCATGGCCAATGCGGGTATCGACCGCTCTAACATCGACCGGGGTGAAGGCGACGATAACGCGCTGCTGTTACCGCTCGATTCTGACGTCTCGGCCCGTGCATTGCGTGACCAGTTTGTTGAACAAAGCGGCAAGACAATCGCGGTTGTCATTGCTGACAGCGTAGGTCGCGCCTGGCGTTATGGCACCTCTGCCATGGCCATTGGTTGTGCGGGGCTGGAACCGCTGGACGACCAGCGGGGTGATGTCGATATGTTCGGCCATACGCTCGAAGTCACGGAAATTGCCTTGGCAGACCAGGTGGCAGCTGCTGCCAATCTGGTGATGGGTGAGGCAACAGAGGCTATTCCCGCTGCCATTGTGCGGGGGCTTTCTTATCCGCGTACAGACAGGCCCAGCTCAGTGTTGATCCGTAAGAAAGAAGAGGATCTTTTCCGATGAGTGGTGGTCCGATGAGCGGCGCCAAAAAGGTCATGGCCATTTGCGGCGGTGTTGGCGGTGCCAAACTGGCCCTGGGCCTGTCCAAAGTTGTGCCTGGCGACCAGTTGATGGTGGTGACCAATACGGGTGATGACTTCCGCCATCTTGGCCTGCATGTCTCACCGGACATTGATACAGTCACCTATACGCTGTCTGGCCTGGCGAACCCTGAAACCGGCTGGGGCCGGGAAGGGGAAACCTGGCAATTTATGGACTCGCTGCGCCAGCTTGGCGGGGAAGACTGGTTCTCACTGGGGGACAAAGACCTCGCCATCCATGTGGAGCGCACCCGCCGCCTTGATGCGGGGGAAACCTTGAGCCAGATTACGGCAGGTAATGCGGCGACGTTGGACATTGGCCCGCAGATTGTTCCAATGAGCGACAGCCATATTCCGACCATTGTAGAGACGGAAAATGGTGACTTGGCGTTCCAGCACTATTTTGTGCGCGAACGTTGTGAACCAGTTGTTACCGGTATTCGTTTTGCCGGTGCAGCAGATGCATCACCCAGCCCGGCTTTTGCCCGCGCGCTGGATGACCCCTCTGTTGAGGCGATTATCATCTGCCCGTCCAACCCGTTTTTGAGTGTCGATCCCATATTGGCGATCCCCGGTGTTCGGGCTGCGCTGAAAAACCACGACGCGCCTGTTGTCGCCGTGTCACCCATTGTTGGGGGCGAGGCAATCAAAGGCCCCACGGCCAAGATGATGGCCGAGCTGAATATGGAAGTCTCTGCTTTGCAGGTGGCGCATCACTATGGCGACCTGCTGGATGGTTTCATTATTGATGAAACAGACGCGGCATCGGAAGCTGTAGTTGCGGCCACCGGTGTGGCCACCAGACTGGCACAGTCGGTCATGCAAACAGAAAGCGACCGTACCGAATTGGCACAGGTCGCTTTAAGTTTCGTTAAAGACCTAAGGTCTTAAGACTCAGGTCTTAGCTTTCGCTTTCAACGGGGCGTGTGGCCGCAGCCATTTTGGCGCCGTCATAACCAATGCGTTTGCCGGGGATGAATTCCAGCACAACGCGGCTTGGTGAATCCAGATATTCAACAAAGCGGTCGATATATTCCTGGCCAGCCTCTTTCCAGAGCTGCGTGGCAAAGGCGCGGTAGAACCAGTCTTTTGTTTCACGGTCATCAACGCCGTGCACGATGGTTTCACCCTTGTAGGTGACAGTCTTGCCCGGGCCCATGTCGGTGCCGGTACTGGTCACACAGACGGCGGAGCGTGGGTCGCGCCGAACTGCGGGAACGCGCTTGCGGAATTCCGCGCATGTCATCCAGAATTTGCCTTCGTGGTACAAAAAGCTCTGGATCACGCCGACAGGCTCTCCTGCTTTGGTCGTCCACATGTAGACAAGCTCACGCTGCTTGGTCAGCAACTCTTCTTCCATCGGGTCGTCCAGCGTGTACTGGGCAACATTTTCGTAATCGTCGGCATATTCGTCAGCCATTTATCGTCCCTTTATTTTGGTTTCCCTTTCGGGTTGACGTCAGCCTAGGCAAACAAATCAGAAGTCGCAAGAGGAAGGCCTGCCGCACGCCTTTACTTGCGTCGTCTCTCCGTCTAAACCCGTTGCCAACAAGAATGAATCACGGAAGCGACCATGAGCGACCTGCAGGAAGTCTATCGCGGCAATGCCAATACCTGGGAATGTGACGAAAACGGTCACCTGAATGTGCGGAACTACACCGCCAAGGTGAACGAAGGCCTCGGTGTTCTGACGCATCGTCTTGGCCTGGGACTTGGCGTGCTCGAGGGCATGGGCGCACGTCTGGTGCTGAAGGACCAGCATATCCGCTATCTGCGGGAGTTTCATCCGGGCGCGGCTATTCTGGGTCGGGCAGGGGTGCTGTCGGTTGATGCTCAATCCGTCCGGCTCTATTGCGAATTGGTGAACTTCCATTCCGATACACCCAGCGCCACCTACAACTCGGTGTTCGAGTTGCAGGACCTTGAAAGTGGCGAGGCCATGACCCTGCCGGATGCCTTTGTCGCGACGGCTTCTGAACAGTTGGTTGAACTACCCAAGCACGCACAGCCGCGTTCCATTGACCTGGGTGTCCCCAGCATTGCAGCGGGCAAAGGTTATACGCTCGATGACGCTGAAAAGATGGGCCTCAACGAGATTGGCCTCGGCCAGATCGGTGTGCGTGATTGCGATGAATACGGCATCCTGCGCAGTGAAAATTATATGGGCCGCATTTCAGATGCGGTTGTGCATTTTTCTCGCTTCATGCGCCCGGTGGATACCGGCAAGGAGCGCAGCCTGACCAAATATGGTGGCGCGGTGCTGGAATATCGCCTTTGCTATCACAAGGAGCTGGAACTGGGAGACCTGGTGGTGGTGCGCTCTGCCCTCAAGCATGTAGGCGACAAGGCCAATACACTGGCCCATTGGGTGTTCAATGGCACCACAGGTGAGCTGGCCTGCTCAACAGAAGCGGTCGCTATTACGCTCGACCTGAAGGAGCGCAAAGTCGTCTCTATTCCCGATGATCGTCGTGCCCATTTGGAAACGCTGGTTGTACCCGGCGTAGGGGCGTAGCCACTACTGCCCACCAAAAACGCGTGGGGGCTTAGCCTTCCCAGCCGTTGCGGTGGATCACCTCTTCAATCGGCTTGCGGGCTAGCGGGCCGAAATTGACCTTGTCCGTGTCCGGGTAGCCGAGCGGGATAAAGGCGCAGACATAGATGTCATCCGGGATATTCAGCAGTTCGCGTAACTGTGGCTCACACGTTTGTTGGAACGTCGTGAAGCAGGAGCCAATGCCCTGCTGGCGGGCGGCCAGCAGAATGTTCTGTGCGGCGGGGTAGCAGGTTGACCATACGAAAGATTCTTGCGGCTCCATGGGTGGGTAAATCTTGCGCCCACAGACCAGAATGATCGCCGGTACATCGGCGAGCGACCCAGCGAGGTGCTGGGCTCCCTGCAGCATGCGTCGGTCAACCGGGTCGAGCGACTCGAGCCCGCCGCCCAATTCTTCAAGTGCCTCAACCGTGCCGCCGATAACCTGTGAGATGGACTCGGAGAGAGCGGCTTTGATTTCCCTGTCCGTTAGAATGATGAATTCCCACCCCTGCGAATTGCCGGGGTTGGGCGCACGCGTTGCCGCGTGAATGAGCCCTTCCAGCGTTTCATCGGGAATCGGGTCCGTTTTGAAATACCGGATCGCCCGGCAGGAATTCATTGCCTCGATAACGTCCATGGCTTTGGTCTGCTCTCTGCTTAGGCGTCGTAGCCAGGATTGGTTCGGTCCAGCAGGCGCAGCAGGGCAAACCATGCCGGGCCTTCTCTGCCCTGGTCGAAGGAACGGCTGCCCTGGCTGGCGGTGAATTCCGGCACACCCTGGTTCGGTAGGTTCAAATTTTCATGCCCGGCAGACAGAGCCTTCACCTGTGCGGTACAGGCGCGCTCCAGATAATACATACGCAGGAACGCATCAGAGCAGTTCTTGCCGACGGTCAGATTACCGTGATTACGCAGGATCATCAGGTGCTTGTCGCCCATGTCTTCCAACAGGCGTTCACGTTCTTCCAGGTTCAGGGCCACGCCTTCATAGTCATGATAGGCGATGTCTTCCAACATCAGCATGGCGGTTTGCGACAGCGGCAACAGGCCATGCTTCTGGGCAGCAACAGCAAGGCCGTCATCCGTATGGGTATGGATCACGCAGTTTGCATCCGGGCTATGGGCGTGCATGGCACTGTGGATGGTAAAGCCCGCCGCGTTGATCGGGTGATCGGTGGCTACAACGGCTTTACCCTCAATATCGACCTTCACGAGGCTGGACGCGGTAATTTCTTCAAACATCAGCCCGTAGGGGTTGATCAGGAAGTGATGTTCCGGCCCCGGCACGCGGGCAGAAATGTGCGTATAGATCAGGTCGTCCCAGCCATAATGGGCAATGAGTCGATAGGTGGCTGCCAAGGCAACGCGTGTTTCCCATTCTTCATCAGAACAGGTTGCACGGCTGAACGGGGGTAGATCGGTCTGGTTCTGCGTCTTCATGGCAATGGAGGTTGTCGAGCTCACGGGCTTCTCCTGAGATGTCTGGTCATTTGGCCGCATTGTGGTCTGCTGCTGGTGCCCCGTCAACCTGCACGCTTGACCTTTAGCGCCGATTCAGCATATGTGCAGAAAACGGGAATTGAGGGAGGATCGCATGTCTTACGATATCAAAATCACTGGTGGCACCATTGTCGATGGTACAGGTGTACCCGGTTATGTCGGCGATGTTGGCATCAAGGATGGCCAGATTGTCGCGCTCGGTGTGGCGGAAGATGATGCGGATCGGGTGGTCGATGCCACGGGCAAGATCGTCTCCCCCGGTTTTGTCGATATTCATACACACTATGACGCCCAGATCATGTGGGACCGGATGCTCACCATCTCGCCCTGGCATGGGGTGACGACAGTGATCATGGGTAATTGCGGCTTTGGTGTTGCTCCAACGCGGCCCGAACATCGCGAGCTGATCCTCGAGACCCTCAAGATTGTGGAAGGTATGTCTTACGACGCCATGGCCGAAGGCATGGGCAAGGATTGGCCGTTCGAGACCTTCCCGGAATATATGGACGTCATCGAAAAGAATGGCACGGCCATCAATGTCGGCGTCCTCGTGGGCCATACGGCGCTGCGGCTTTATGTGATGGGCGAAGATTCAGTGAAGCGGGCCGCTACCCCCGAAGAGCAAGACGAAATGGTCCGCCTGATGCAGGAAGCTATGGACATCGGTGCTCTTGGCTTGGGTACGTCCCAGTCTGAAGTGCATAACAGTTTTGCCGGTAACCCGGTCCCGTCGCGCCTCGCCTCTGAAATGGAAGTACAGGCACTGGCAACACCTGTGGGTGCTGCCGACGGCACCCTGCAGGTAAACCACGGGGTGGAAGATTCGGACCTCGACATGATGGGCCGCTTCAACAAAAACACAGGCTCCCGCGTGACCTGGACGGCCCTGTTGGGTGGTATGTTGGGCCCGGGATCACACCGGCCCTACCTGGACAAAGTGGCAGAGCTGAAGGAACAGGGCATAGAGGTCTCACCGCAGGTGACAAATCGCCCGACCTTCTTTGAATTCGATTACGAAAATCCAATGATTTTCGAGATGCTGCCACCGTTCAATGAATTGCTGCGCGATGGCAACCGCGACAATCGAATCGAAGCCTACAAGAAACCTGCCTTCCGCCAGCACTTTGAGGGAACGCTGCTACCTTACATGGCGGAGTGGAAAGAAAATGCGGTGATTTCCCATAATCCGCTGGACCCCAGTGAAAATGAACGACCGCTGGTGGAAGTGGCCGCTGAACATGGCGAAACGCCGCTGGACTATTCCATGGACCTGGCGCTGAAGACCGACCTGAAGGCCAAATTCCGCGTCGCCATGCTGAATCATGACCAGATAGAGGTTGAGGAACTGCTGAAAGACAAGAACACTGTGCTCGGCCTGTCTGACGCGGGTGCCCATAACAGCCAGCTGTGTGATGCCTGTCAGGCAACCGACCTGTTGCAGGTTTGGGTGCGTGAGAAGGGCACGCTGCCGGTGGAAGAAGCCGTGCGGATGCTGACGACTCGTCCGGCAGAGGTCATGGGCATCAAGGATCGCGGCAAGCTGGCAGAAGGCTGGCCCGCTGATGTCGTGGTGTTCGACCTTGAAACCGTGGGCGCAGGCCCACTGCAACGGGTTTATGACTTCCCGGCTGGTGCGGACCGACTGGTATCAGAAGCGTCTGGCATCGACGCTGTGATCGTCAATGGCACCATTTTACGTGAACATGGCGAAGACCAGATCGGTGACGATGAAGCCCTGCCAGGCAAGCTGTTGCGCCACGGCAAGGCGTAGCTTTAGTCAAAGTCGACTTTCAGCCGCATCGGTTCACCCCGTACATAGTGGCCAAAGTTTTCGACGAACAGATCATCACCCCGCGCCCAGGTCATCCATGATTCGGCAGAACAATGGGAGGTGATCAGCACCTGATCGCGCTGCCATAGGGGGCTGTCCTCGGGCAGGGGTTCGGTTTCAAACACATCAAGTATAGCCGTGGCCGGCTTCCTGTTGGGCAGGCTGTCCAGCAGGGCTGCTTCATCAACCAGACCACCGCGCCCGACATTGACGAAGATCGCGCCTTCTTTCATGCGCCCCAGAAAGTCTGGGTTGACCATGTGATGCGTTTCTTCCGTCAGTGGCGTGGTCAGGACAACGATGTCTGCCTCTGGCAAATGCGCGGGGACATCATCCGGGTGGATCATCAGGTCGGCGGCTTCTTCCCCGGTAGGACTGCGTCGCACGCCGATGACTTTGGTGCCGAACGCTTTGGCGCGTTCTGCGGTGGCGTTGCCAATGGCCCCCATACCGATAATCAACCAGGTGGTGCCGTAGATGTCGCCAAAGAACTGGCGCTGCCACTTGCTTTCAGCTTGTAGCTGTCGGCTTTCTTCCGTCAGGCGCACCACTTCCAGCACGCGCGCCAGCACATATTCGGCGATGGAAACCCCCTGTGCATCACTGCGGGTCATGATGGTGCCGCCTTCGGCAACACGGCTGAAAACGGGGTGATCAAACCCAGCGGCACCGGATTGGAACCATTTCAGGCTTTCACTGTTCTGAAGGAAACGAAAGGCCTCTCGTGAGGGGCCGTGCAGGAACAACTCACTCGACGCCCAGGCGATGTCGAAGGAGACATCTTCCGAATCAATAGGCTTGCCGTTTTCCTGAACTGTGCCGTCGGGTTGCAGCAGCACGGGGGTAATATCTGCACTGATGGCTTCCAACCGTTCCCGGACGCGGTCATAAGAGAGTTGATAGGCAAGTATTTTCATAGAGTTCTCGATTCCAGAGGCCCAAGGCGCTCATTCCGTGCGGTGATTGTCATTTGACGCGATGTTACGCTTGTTGCATCTGTGTTCAAGGTGCTAACAATCATGCCAACACATTCATGCCGCTGGGGAAGCGGCGCCCACCGGGGAGACCAACGTCAAAATGACTGAATACAAGCAGAAGAAGATCCTCAATGTCGGAGATTGCACGCGCTACCATGCTGAGCGCCAGCCCGAAAGAATTGCCACGATCTATGAAGACCGTGAAACCAATTATGCGCAATACGACACCTATGCGTCGCAGGTGGCCAATGGCCTGATCGCCCTGGGCATCAAGCCGCAGGAACGCGTCGCCTTTCTGGGCAAGAACAGCGACCTGCACGCACAGCTGCAAATGGGTACCGGCAAATCCAACACGGTTTGGACACCGGTAAACTGGCGTCTGGCCGCACCCGAAATCCAGTTCATTGTCGACCATTGTGACGCGCGCGTCCTGTTCGTCAGTGAAGAATATATCGGTGCCATCAAGTCCATCCGCGACCAGTTGCCCAAGCTGGAACATGTCTTTGTTCTGGAAGGCCAGACTGACGAGTGGCCGAACTTCGAAGCTTGGCGCGATAGCCAGGATACGACCGACCCTATGGTCCCGGTTGACCGGCAGGATGTCTGCTTCCAGCTTTATACGTCGGGTACCACTGGCCGTCCCAAGGGCGTGATGCTGACCAATGAAGGTGTCTTTGCTGCATGGGGTGATGAGCCCCCCAGTCAGGAAATTCTCGACTCGCTGAAAGGCACCTGGATGGAAGTGGACGAAAATGCCATTTCGCTTACGATCAGCCCGAACTTCCACCTCTCCGGCAATGGCGCAACGTTCCAGAACGCGCGTGGCGGTGGCACTTTGGTGATCCATCCTGACTTCGACCAGGAGCGGGTATTTGACGCCGTGCGCCAATACGGCATTTCTTCCATGTTTGTCGTGCCCGCCGTGCTGCAGATTGTGTTGGAGCGCACCAAGAATGGCGATGACGGGTTCAAATCCATTCGCATGATTACCTATGGCGCCTCGCCCATTCCGCTTGAGCTTATGCGCGAAGCCGTTGAGGTGCTGGGCTGCAACTTTATGCAGATGTACGGCATGACTGAAATTGGTGGTGGTGCCACCACGCTTGATCCACCCGACCATGACATGGAAGGCGGCGAGCGCATGAAGTCTTGCGGGAATGCCATGCTGTTTACCGAGCTGAAGATCGTTGACCCGGAAACACGCGAAGAATTGCCTGCCCGCACGACTGGCGAGATCGCCATCAAGTCGCTGGGCCTGATGAAAGGCTATTACAAGCAGCCTGAGGAAAGCGCCAAGGTCATCGATGATGAAGGTTGGTACTATTCCGGTGATGCCGGCATGATGGACGAGGAAGGCTTCCTCTATATTCAGGATCGCCTGAAAGACATGATCGTCTCCGGCGGTGAAAACATCTACTCCGCTGAAGTGGAAAGTGCCGTCTTCGACCATGACGACGTGGAAGATGTTTGCGTCATCGGCGTGCCCAGCGAACGTTGGGGCGAAGAGGTCAAGGCGCTGGTCGTGTTGCGTGAAGGCTCTACCCTGAAGGAAGACGAACTGATCATGTTCGTGCGTGAACGGATTGCCGGCTACAAAGTACCTAAATCCATCGAGTTCCGTGATGAATTGCTGCGTTCTGGCATGGGTAAGCTCCTCAAGAACGAAATGCGTGAACCGTATTGGGAAGGCTACGACCGTCGCGTCAGCTAGCCCGGCCACCTGAATTGGCGATGGAGACACCAACATGTTGAAACCTGTTCCGGTCCCCATCGCCGATATTTATGTGCCAGCAGCAAAGCGTAAAGAGCTGGACGAAGCAAAAATAGACCTCGCAGCGGAGGACCTTATGGGGGATGACGACGTCTCTCCCATCCAGGTGCGCAAGGGTAAGGGCCGTTATGTGCTGGTGAAAGGTATTCATCGGCTGGAAGCGGCCAAAGCCCTGGGCGAAGAGACAATCGATGTCTTGGTCGTTGCTGCGCGCAAGCACTAGACAACGTTTTTATGCGGCCCGTGTCAGGGCCGTGTTTCCCAGATAATCTGTACCAGTGATCTCCGCACAGGCGGCCAGTGTTGCCTCGAGCGCCAACATCACGGCCCCATGCCTCGCTTTGTGGTCGTGGACCTGTGCCAGAATGTTGAAATCTTGCCAGTTGCCCTCGATCGGCGCGCCATTGACCAGCATACGGTGGACGAGGCCTGCACCCTGCTGAACTTCGGACGGCTGCAGCCCAATGACCTTTTTGGCCAGTAGTGAGGCTGCGGCCTGGCCCAGTGCGCAGGCTTCAATATCCTGAGCATAGTCTGAGACTGTGTCGCCTTCCATCTGCAAGTCTATGGTGATTTTGCTGCCACAGACGGGCGACAGACGGGCGCTTGTTGCCTGCGCCGCATCAAGCCGCCCGGTGCGCGAAATACCGGCAGCGGCTTTCAGCACATCCTTTGTGTAGAGGTCACTGAGCATGCGGACCCGATGCGGGCAAGTTAAGAAAGTCGATAATGAAGTCGGCGACCTCAATGGGTGTGGAACGGCCCATCACCGGGACGCTTACTTCAGGCAGTGAATCAGAATCGCTGGCAATGGCAACAATTTGGTCGTCTTCCAGTGCCAGGGGCGTGCCTTCAAAGTCGGGTGGGATAACCT
Organism: Alphaproteobacteria bacterium; assembly: GCA_030836535.1. Taxonomy (GTDB): domain Bacteria; phylum Pseudomonadota; class Alphaproteobacteria; order SMXS01; family SMXS01; genus SMXS01. The sequence continues at coordinate 48,191 of JAURPT010000127.1, read as the reverse complement.
CAATCTTCGGGTGGGCATCGCGCTTGAAGCCTTCAACAATGATGATATCCGTCTCGATCGGGATACGCGGCAACAGATCGTCCAGTTCCGGTTCGTCCTCATTGCGAATTTCATGCATATGTGCCCAACGCGCGCCGGAGGACACAATCACATCCTGCGCCCCGGCCTCCCGGTGCTGGTAGCTGTCCTTACCAGGCTGGTCGATATCAAATGCATGATGGGCGTGCTTGACGGTGGCAACCCGAAAACCGCGTGCTGTCAGTTCCCGCACGAGGGCAACAACAAGCGTGGTTTTGCCGCTGTTCTTCCAGCCGATAATGCCCATTACGGGGCGCTGACCTTTTGCTGACATGGGTGCGATCGGTCCTTGGTTCAAAACTAGCGCCATCTTAGAGTGTCGGAATGGGAAATAAAGAGGCAAATATATCGTGAGCGATCAGCAGGCACCCCTTGTCCTGGGCATCGTGCTGGCGGGCGGTCAGTCGCGCCGTATGGGCGGGCCTGATAAAGCGCTCCTGTCAATTGATGGGCGCACCCTGCTGGCCAATGCACTGGACCGCCTGGGGCCGCAGGTTGATGTCCTCGCCGTCAGTGCCAGCCGCGCCTATGAGGACGCAGAAATACGGAGCGTGCCTGTTATTCCAGACTCCATGCCCGGTTATGAAGGCCCCTTGGTAGGGTTGGTCAGCGCAATGCAATGGGCGCTGGATGACGACCGTGACTTTCAGTGGCTGGCCTGTATGGCCGTAGATACGCCGCTATTTCCGGATGTCTTCGTTGCCCGGCTGCAAGAGACCACCCATGAAAAGACAAGGGCGGCGGTGGCGACAAGTGGGGGGCGCAGGCACCCAACCTGTGGTCTATTCCACATGAGCCTGTTGCCGGCTCTCCAGGAGTTTCTGGTGCAGGGTCACCGTAAAATGGGTCAGTGGCTGCATGAGGTTGACGCCATCTCTGTGCCTTTTGATGGCCGGTCCGGAGATCCATTTGCCAATGTTAATACGCCTGATGACCTCGCAGCGCTGGAAGCGCTATTGCGTTGAGCCGTCACGCCTGCTTGTAAAAGACGAAACCCTCGCCTAGGCTTTCTTCGACTTTCAAATCCAATTTGTCGAGGGAGAATGACAATGAGCAAGAAGCTGGTTCTGGTCGGGATGGTTGAGCCTGAAACGGAAGATCTGATTGAGGCATTTAACGAGTGGTATATCGGCAACCATGTCGAAGACACCTACAACTGCCCGAAGGTGAAGTCTGTGACCTGCTACAAGTCGGTGAAGGAATTCATGGGTGACACGCCAGGTGGCTACATGACCATCTATGAATTTGAAGGCGAAGATGCAGAGGCCGCGCAGGCAGCTCTGGGGGCGTATCAGGCAGACCCGAACGCCTACCCTGCGCGTGAAGAGAATAATGGCTCCATGAAGATTGTCAGCTCAGGCTGGTATCTTGAAGAGCTTGGCTTCGGTCCGAAATAGAAAGCACAACGCTGGGGGAGGGAGCTATGGAAGCTACTGAAATCGCATCGGGTCTTCGTTTTCCTGAAGGCCCCATCGCCATGCCGGATGGCAGCATCATTCTGGTGGAGATTGAACGCGGCACCTTGTCGCGGGTCAACACCAGCGGCAACATTGAAGTGATTGCTGATCTGGGTGGGGGACCTAATGGCGCTGCCCTGGGGCCGGATGGCTGGATCTATGTCTGTAACAATGGGGGCTTCCAGTGGAGCGAAAGCAAGGAAGGCGGTCTGCGGCCCGGTCACCAGGCCGATGACTATGTCACCGGGTCCATCCAGCGGGTGAACCCGGATACAGGCGAATTCCAGACACTCTATACCCATTGCGGGGAACGTCAGTTGAAAGGCCCCAATGACATCGTCTTCGACAAGACGGGGGGCTTCTACTTCACCGACCTGGGCAAAACCCGCGAATACGACATGGATATTGGTGCGGTGTTCTATGCCAAGCCGGATGGCAGTGAAATTCGTGAGATTGTCACCGGCGTGCTGACGCCCAACGGCTGTTCGCTGTCACCGGACGAAGACGTGCTCTATTTCGCGGAAACGCGGACAGGCCGCCTTTGGGCGCTGGATATCATTGCCCCCGGTGTTGTTGAGCGCCCCGTGGGGATGCCAGGGCGTCTCGTCATGGGGCTGGAAGGCTTCCAGATGTTCGATTCCATGGCCGTTGATTGCGAGGGCCACGCTTGTGTGGCGACGCTGATCAATGGCGGTGTCACCAGTTCGTCACCGGAAGGGCAGGTCATTGAGCACTTTCCGTTCGACGATGTGCTGACCACCAATATCTGTTTTGGAGGCGATAATCTGGAAACGGCGTTTGTGACGCTGTCAACAACGGGTCGTCTTGTGGCTACCAAGTGGCAACGACCTGGTTTGGCATTGAATTTCCTGAACAAGTAGGACCTTCACTGCGGAGCAGTTACCCGGCGACGGCCCATAAAAAAAGGCGCGCCTTTCTTGTTTCTATGTGCTGGTTCTAGCGGTAGATCCAGACACCCTGCACGCGGCGGTTACGCTCTTCAGGCACGCCGTCGGCAGTAGAGACCAGTGGGTCACTTTCACCACGGCCTTCGAGTGAAATAGCACCAGACTGAACGCCATTGGCTACCAGTGCATCACGTACAGCTTCTGCGCGACGAACAGACAGCGCATCGTTGTAGGCGTTGGAACCTGAGGTATCCGTATGGCCGACCACTTCAATAGCTGCAGCACCCGAAGCGCGGGCTACATCAGCAGCACGGCGGATAATTTCAGCTGAATCAGCGGTGATTTCAGAGCTGTCGAGGTCGAAGAAGACCAGGAAGGGTTCAGCCTTCGGAACTTCAACAACAGGCGGCGGGGGCGGAGGACGCAGGGCGTCATCCACATCGGCCAGCGCGTCATTCAGACCCTGGCGGCAGCGAGCAATATCAGCAGGCTGATAGTTTTCTTCTAGCTGTTCGAGCCAGCAGTCGAACATTACCTGAGCGCGAGCAGCAGCAACGGGGGCTTTTTCACGGCCACCAGCGTCGAGGGCTGCAACAAGGCGACGGCGCAGTTCTTCAGCGCCTTCTGATTCGCCGGCAGGCAGCATGCGGGCGCTGACCATTTCTGGCAGAACTGTCTGGCCGCCGGCGGCAGCCAAGGCCCGAGAAGAGAACTGATCGCGAGCAAGCGTATCGGGTGCGTAGTCGCTATATGGGTTCTGTTCTTCACTGGCGAGTTGTGTGTAGCCGTTGTAAAGCGCGTTATCGAAAGCGCTGCCACTTGGCGAAGCAGTTTGTGCAGCATTAAAGCTATCGAGATTGTCTGTTTCACAGGCGGCGAGTGCCAAAACGGCAGCCCCCGCGAAAGCGAGTTTGGCAAGCTTTTTCATGAGCCCTCCTAGTTGATCCTTGTGCCGATCCCACCAGAGTATGGCACATAACCACCTTGAAACGAAAGCCGAATATAATGCTGTCAGCGGGTATAGGTGACCTTGCGGAGCTGAGATCCATCAGTTTTGGCCGAAGAGGGTAAGAGAGGTCATGGACCGTCTTGCCAAAGCCAATCTGCGGGCGTAGGCTCAACAGTCAAGCTTGAAGGTAACCAAGAGTCCTCAGGCTTGGGGAATTTAAGGGGGATACTGTGCCTGAGGAACATCTGGCGATATGCCGTTTTTGCCACTCATTCTGTGGCATTCGCGTTAATGTTGAAGACGGTCGTGCAACCAAAGTCATCGGTGACAAACATAACCCGATGTATTTTGGCTATACCTGCGTCAAGGGCCGCCAATTGCCGCAACAGCACTACAACCCCGAACGTGTCCTGCACCCAATGAAACGGGGCAAGGATGGCCATAGTCGCATTGACGCCGAAACCGCGCTCGATGAAATGGCCGATCAACTCAAACAGATTATTGCAGACCACGGCCCGCGCGCTGTCGCGCTCTATTCTGCGACCTATTCATTCCCCTACCCGGCGGGCGTTACCATGGCCAATGCGTTTATGAACGCTATTGGTTCGCGTATGAGCTTCTCCTCCGGGTCTATTGATCAGCCGGGCAAACCTGTCGCCATGGCCCTGCATGGTCGCTGGGATGCCGGGCCACAGCCTTTCTCTGAAAGTGATACATGGATGCTGGTCGGGGCAAACCCGGTTGTCTCCAAATGGGGTGGGATTCCGCAATATAACCCGGCGAAGCGGCTGCATGACGCGTTGAAGCGTGGCATGAAAATGGTCGTGATCGACCCGCGTGTCACTGAATGTGCCGAAAAAGCGCATGTCCATGTGCAGTGCAAGCCGGGCGAGGACCCGACAATCCTGGCCGGCATCATCAAGATCATTATTGATGAAGAGCTCTATGATGCTGACTTTGTCGAGAACGAAACCACGGGATTTGAAGACCTAAAGCGTATCGTAGAGCCCTACACGGTTAATTATGTCGCCAAGCGGGCGGACGTAGACCCTGATATTCTGCTGGAAGCCGCACGTACCTTTGCTGGTGGCGAGCGTGGCATGGTGACCGCCGGTACAGGCCCCAACATGGCGCCGCGCGGCACGCTGATGGAATATCTGGTGTTAGTCATCAACACGCTGTGTGGCCGTTGGATGCGCGAAGGCGAACAGATGCCCAACCCCTTCGTGCTGCTGCCTGAAAAGCGCGGCAAGGCACAACCACAGCCGAAGCCGCCCGCCTGGGGGTATGGCGAGAAATTGCGGGTGCGCAACCTGAGCAACAATGCGGGTGGCCTGACGGCAGCCGCTCTGGCGGACGAAATTCTGCTGGAAGGGGAAGGGCAGGTAAAGGCCCTGTTCAGCGTGGGTGGCAACCCGATGGCCGCCTGGCCGGACCAACTGAAAACCTACGAGGCCATGAAGGCGTTGGACCTCAATGTGTCTCTCGATATCAAGATGTCGGCCACGGCGAAACTTTGTGATTACGTCATCGGCACAAAGCTGGGGCTGGAAGCCCCCGCCATAACCCAGCCCAATGAGGGTGTCTGGGGCTATGGCGGCTCAACCGGTTTCCCCGAACCCTATGCCATGTACCAAGGCACGGTGGTGGAGCCGCCAGAGGGTTCGCAGGTGCTTGAAGAATGGGAAGTGTTCTATGGCCTGGCCCAACGCATGGGGCTGCAGCTGACCTTTGCGGGCCAGGAACTGGACATGGAAAACAAGCCTACGACGGACGAGCTGTATGAGATGCTTTGTGCTGGAAGCCGCATTCCGCTTTCTGAGGTCAAGAAGTACCCGCATGGGCATATCTTCAGCGATGAGAGCATTCGCGTGCTGCCGCGGGACGAAGATTGCGAAGAGAAACTGGATATCGGCAACGAATTCATGATCGGCGACCTCGAAGAGGTGATGGCGGAGCCTGTTACTGACGATGCCGCCTATGATGCAACGATCAGCTTTTCCCATCGCTTGGTCAGCCGTCGGTTGAACGATGTCTATAATTCTTCGGGCCGGGATATCCCCGCCCTGATGAAGAACCATCGCTACAACCCGGCCTTCATGAACCCGGGAGATATGGAAGCCGCAGGCTTCAAGCATGGTGATGTCGTGCGTATTCAGTCTGACCATTCATCTATTCTGGGTGTGGTGGAGGAAGCCCCGGATGTTCGAACCGGCGTTATTTCCATGGCGCATGCCTTTGGCGATGCCCCGGAGTTTGACGACCAGGTCATGTATATCGGCAGTAATACCGGCCGGTTGACTAATGTTGAAAAGGATTATGACCCGCGCATCGGGATGCCGCGCATGAGTGCTATTCCGGTCAATTTGGCGCGGGTGGATGATCCATTACCCTAAACACACAATACCAACGAGGAATAGAAATGGGGATGTATGAAGACTTCCGCCTGGATGGCAAGGTGGCCATCATTACAGGCGGATCAAAAGGGATTGGCAAAGGGATTGCCTTGGCGCTTGCTGAATGCGGCGCCACTACGGTGATCGGTGCCCGGCGGATGCCAGAGGTAGAAGCTGCGGCCAAGGAAATTGAAGAACTCTCAGGCCAGCGCTGCCTGGGCGTGTCGCTGGATGTGCTGAACTTCGACGAATTGCCAGCGCTGCTCGACCGTGTGAAAGACGAGTTCGGCTCGGTCGACATAATGGTCAACAATGCAGGCGGCAATCTGGACCGGCATATGCACCCACTACCCGACATTACCGAGGAAAAGTGGGATGAACAGATCGATCTGAACATCAAAACGAAATGGTGGGGTTGCCAGCAGGCGGCCAAGCGCATGCTAGATGGTGGGCGCATCATCAATATTTCATCGGTGGCAGCGCATTCTGCATCCCCCGGTTTTGGTGCTTATTCGGCCGCCAATAATGGTGTGATCGCCATGACGCGCACCTTTGCACGTGAGCTGGCCCCGCGGAAAATTACCGTGAATTGCCTTTGCCCCGGCATTGTTGTGACAGAGATGCTGCTGGAGACCATGAATTTGGACCAGGACCAGGCAGATGAAATGGCCATGGGGCAGAACCCCCTGGGCCTTGGATACCCCAGTGATCTGGGTGCGGCTGCGGCATTTTTTGCCTCGCCTGCCGCCCATTGGATTACTGGACAAACAATCGATATTGATGGAGGACGTTAGATGGTAGATCTCGCTGGAAAGAACGCCATTGTTACGGGCGCTGCCCTGGGTATTGGCACTGCCTATGCCCGCGCACTTGCGGCAGAAGGTTGCAATGTCGCTGTATGCGACAAGGAAGAGTCCATTATGGACCTTAAAAGCGAACTGGAAGCCATGGGCATCAAGGCCTATGCCCAGGTGGCCGATGTTTCCAACTCCGATGATGTGCGTAGCTTCGTGGACAATTCCATTGCCGCGTTGGGATCAATCGACATCCTGATCAACAATGCCGGGACCATCTGGCCGACAATGGCTGATGATGACATCGACAAGGCAGTTGCGGATTACGAAGGGATTGTTGGCACGAACCTGAAGGGTGAGTTCATGATGGGCCGGGCTGTCATCAACCAGATGATTGCCCAGGGTGCCGGCGGAGAGATCGTGAATATAGCGACGGACCACCACGTAACCTGCGGGTCGCCGAACGAAATCTGCCCACATCTGGAAACCTGCACCTGGGGCGACGCCCCCCGGCCGACAGGCGGTGGTGAGGTGATGGACCTCTATGACGCCTCTAAATGGGCGCTGAATGGTCTGATGTTTGCCTGGGCCAAGGCGTTGGTGCCGCACAAAATCCGGGTGAACTCCATGTGCATGGGCGCCACCGACTCCCACATGATCCGCGGTTTCTTTGGCTATGCTATGGATGAAGAAGACCATAACCCCGAGGCCAAGGCTGACATTGATACCTGGATGACCAGAGAGGATTCGGCCCAGGTGGTTATCGATTTGTTGAAGGAAGGCCCCGATGGTCGTAATGCCAATAATATGAATCTGTGCATTGGCAGGCCCACGGTGTTGGAGCCTGCGCTACCGCATATCTACATCACCGAGGAGAGTCTCAATGGGTAATCTCGATGGAAAAGTCGCCATTGTCAGTGGCGCAGCCCAGGGGCTCGGTGAAGCCTATGCCCGCAAACTGGCGGAAAATGGCGCCAGTGTTGTGGCCTTTGATGTGCAGGAAAGCATCAAGGATGTTGCAGCCTCCATTGCTGCAGACACCGGCCAGCGGGTCGATGGTGTCGTCGCAGATGTTTCCAAACAGGCCGATTGTCAGCGGATCATCGATGACACTGTCGCCAACTTTGGTGGGTTCGACATCCTGGTCAACAATGCGGGGACCTGGCGGGAAACCCCGGTGGATTCTTCCTGGGAACAGGCTTTGGAAGATTATCACTACATCATGGATACCAACTTCAAGGGTGTGCTGATGCTCTCGCGGATCGCGATACCGAAGCTGCAGGAACGTGGTGGTGGGGATATTGTCAATATCTCTACCTATTATGTGCTGCCTGCGCGCTCAGAAGGTACCAACCAGCCCAATACTGACCTTTACAATGCCTCCAAATGGGCATTGAACGGCTTTACCGATGCCTGGTCCAAGCATTTGGCGAAGGATAATATCCGCGTTAACGGCATGTGCATGGGGGCAACAGATACGCCGATGCTGCGCAACCTGTTCCCGGACAAGCAATTGCCGCCTGACATGGCAGAAGTTGTCATGAAGGCAGAAGACATCGCCCAGCAAATGATCGACCTGCTGGCCGACGGTCGTTCTGGCGAAAATATCGGCGCATGGGTGGGGTATCCGATTGAGATCCCGCCGACACCAGCGCCGAACCGGCTGATCTCCGGCTAAATAATCCAGGAAGGGGCGGCTTTGGTCGCCCCTTTACTTTTGTGGCCGGTCTACGATCTGATTTCTGGGCTTTGTTTCTGAACCCAAGCTGCTTTATGATCGCCCCGATGGTGCCCAAAGGCCGGCATGGTGCTGGTTGGGCTTCAAAGGGAACACGGAAGGCGCAAGCCCAACCGTGGCTGTCCCCGCAACTGTAAGCGGCGAGCCTGTTACAACAGACCACTGGGCCAGACCCGGGAAGGTGTAACAAGGCGATGACCCGCCAGCCAGGAGACCTGCCATCGCGTCGTCGAACCGCTTTTCGGGGTAGAAAGAGGTGCGGTCACAGGCCGAGGCGACACATCCGAGAGGTTGGTCGTGTTGGCGTTTAACAGGTTCCTTTATCGAAATTGTCTGGCAGCGTTTGCTCTGGGCACAGGCGTATTGTGCGCGCTAGCCAGCTCGCCTGTTATGGCCGAGGCACCAAAGAAAATTGCGACGGCCAATCTGTGCGTCGACCAACTGGTGTTGCGTATTGCAGACCCGGACAGGGTCACGACGGTTCACTGGCTCACGCAGGAAGAAGACGATTCCTCCATGGCGGCCATGGCCAGCCGGTATCCGGCCAATCACGGCCAGGCGGAGGAAATTCTGGCGACAAAGCCAGAACTGGTGTTCCTGGGCAGCTATAACGCACCGCTTGCAGGCATGATGATGGATGCGCTGGGCCTGCAGGTCGTCCGGGTGACAGACCCTGTGACCTATGAGGGGATCGTGAAGAATGTGCGCCAGATTGCTTCGACATTAGGTCGGGAAGCTCGGGGCGCGGCTATTGTCACTTCTTTCGAGGCGAATTTGGCAGCCACCCATAATGTGCTGAAGGACCGTGACCTTAGGGTATTGGTCTATGGCTCCGGCGGGTATTCAGCCGGTCGGCCCGGCCTGTTTGACGCAACGCTGACCCATGTTGGCCTGACCAATCTGGCTGCCGAGGGGGACGATGCTGGCTGGGTGCCGATGACGGTTGAAGAGGTGTTGCTGGCCAAGCCAGATATTTTATTGCTGGGTGATTACCGTCCGGATTCACCGTCATTGGCGGGAAACATCACACGGCACCCGGCGCTGGCAGGCATTAGTGAGCATGTGCGGGTGATCCATATGCCAACCAAATTATGGAACTGCGGCACGCCTACCATTGCCGAGGCTGCTGCATATCTGGTTGAACAGATCACACAGGCGTTTCCTGAGAGTGCCGTCCGATGAGGTCCGGCAACGGAAAATTGATCGGCCTGACCCTGGGGCTTTTGGGGTTGCTGGCGGTTAGTTTCGTGCTGTCTGTCGTGATTGGTCGCGGTGGCGTACTGGCTGACCTGTCGAATGATGCTGATGACATTGCCCGCATCATCCTTCTCGAAATTCGCCTTCCAAGAGCACTGCTTGGCGTAATTGTTGGCCTCGTATTGGGGATCGCCGGTGCAGCTTTGCAGGGCCTGCTGCGCAACCCGTTGGCGGAACCGGGTCTCATCGGTGCTTCCAGTGGTGCAGCTTTTGGCGCTGTTACCGTTTTTTATTTCCCAGCGTTTGGCGCGGTGTTGGGCGGTGCAGGGGCTACCCTGGGTATGGCACAAGGCCAGGCTGTTGCCATTGGCGGCATGTTGGGGGCGGTAGCAGCGTTGTCCCTGCTTTACCTTTTAGCGGGCCGCAAACCCAATATCATGACGCTGATATTGGCCGGTGTTGCCATTAATGCCTTTGCAGGTGCCATGACGTCTCTTGCCTTAAATATGGCGCCGAGCCCCTTTGCGGCATTGGAGGTTGTCTTCTGGATGATGGGCTCGTTGGAAAACCGTAGCATGGAACATGTCTGGTTTGTATTGCCCATGGCTGTCCTTGGCGGAGCGCTGATTGCCAGTGCAGGCCGTGCCTTGGATGCAATGACATTGGGGCAGGATACAGCCCGTAGCCTTGGCTTTAACCCTGTTCGTGTAACGCTGCGTGTCATAGCCGGTACAGCCCTGGCTGTGGGGGCTGTTGTTTCCGTCACCGGTGTGATCGGCTTCGTTGGTCTTGTGGTGCCGCATCTGATGCGACCTATCGTGGGGCATCATCCGTCGCGCTTGTTGTTGCCCAGCGCCTTGGCGGGCGCCTGCCTGACATTACTGGCCGATATTGCGGTGCGCATTCCCATGCATGGCCCTGAGTTGAAACTGGGTGTCTTCACCGCCCTGATCGGCGCGCCGTTCTTCTTATATTTGATCCTGAAAACGCGGCGGCTCTCGTCATGACGGTGCTGACGCTGGAAAATGTGGGAGTGAATCTGGGCGGCAAACCGATCGTGCAGAATATGAACCTGCGATTGGAGAGCGGGCAGGTCGTTGGCCTGATCGGCCCAAACGGGGCAGGGAAGTCGACCTTGATGAAGGCAATTGCCGGGGTTCTGACGAGCGAAGGCAGCATTCGGCTAGACGAAAAGAATGTCACCGCGCTGGGCAATAAGGAGCGAGCCCGGTTGATATCTTATCTGGCACAGGAAAAGGTAGCGCATTGGCCCCTTAGTGTGCGGGAGATCGCCATGTTGGGTCGTCCGCCGCATCTGGCAACCTTTGAAAGTCCTTCGGAAGCAGACATGGACGCGGTTGATCAGGTGTTGGAGCAGACGGACATGCGCGCACTGGCGGACAGGAGCATCCTGGAGCTTTCCGGCGGCGAACAGGCGCGGGCGTTTCTTTCCCGCGCGCTGGCTGTGCAAGCACCTGTTCTGTTGGCGGATGAACCTATTGCCGCGCTTGACCCTGCCCACCAACTGGAAATTATGGCGCTCTTGCAGTCCTACGCCCGGTCAGGCGCATTGGTGCTTGTGATTATGCACGATCTGTCATTGGCGACACGTTATTGCGATGAGCTTGTCCTGCTGGACAAAGGTGAGCTTGTAGCGCATGGCGAGGCATCGACGGTATTGAGCGATAGGCATCTTCAACAGGTTTACGGCATAGAAGTGGCGCGGGGGACAAAGGACGATGACGTATTCGTTGTACCGTGGCGCCGCCTGACGGACTAACCACCTACCACTAGACTATTGGAAATAGTCGGGAACAGAATAGTTTCGATTACTTCATCGTAAAGCGGTAGAACCTTGGCTTCGTAGTCAAGGTCTTCAAACTGCACGGTCACCAAGGCCATGGTGCCGAGGTCGGCATCAGCTGGGGCCAGGTCTGTTGGCTCAAACACCAGAACAATATTGCCGGCCTCCAAGCGCGGGAAAACTTCCTGCGCACGCTGAAAGCCTTCACGCAGTTTCTCCCAGTTGGAAATGCTGGTGCCGTTAGAGCATGTCACGTTGGCGTCAGCGTAGGTGCAGCTGGTTGGGCCATCCTGGTCGATACCAGACAAGTCGTCTGTGGTAATGGAAATCGCAACGGCGCGGGAAAACAGCCGCAGGCTTTCAGAGGCCTGCTGTCGATCCATCATAGCAACAGCAAATTCCAAAATACCGCAGGAGAGCAGAAGAAGGACAGGCAGGACAAGGGCAAAGGAAACCGCGGCTTCACCCTGCTGGTCTTTCCACAGACGCTGTATTTGCGCCTTAAAGCGCAATGGAAGCCTGTTCATGGCTAACCTCTATAAATTCTGTTTCGATGCCAACAAGGTCCCACAGGGCATCCACGAGGGGGGAGAAGGGCACGCGCGCTTCAAGCCGAATAACTGAGATGGTTACGCTGCCGACGTCCCGGTCTACGACGGTGATATCCAGTTCCGCACCGTCCTCTTCCCAGTTTTCAGCTGTCATGGCCAATGTGCCTTCCATGCTGGCAGTTCGCACCAGGTTGGCCGTTGTTGTACGTACATCAGCTGTCAGCGGCAATTCAGCGCGAGATGCATAGGTTGCGCCTGTGCGCAGTCCCCGTTCCAGGGCCGAGGCCTGATAGAAAACGTAGCCTAGTTCGGTAATGCCAGCCAGGATCATGGTCAGGATCGGCATGATCAAGGCCATCTCAATGGCAGCATTGCCGCGCTTGTTGCGCCATATGTTAGTCAAGAAGCTGAGCATCGCGGTGAAACATTTCTTCTGCGTCAGGGTAGATCGGGCCGATGATTTCTCCAAAGATCGCCGTATCTGGTGGGTCTCCAACAGGTTCAGTGATGAAGACTTCAATATAGTTGCCATCGGTTGGATAGTCACCACGGCCTTTTACATCGTCTTCAACACATCTGAGGACCGCGACCTGCATCACCCGGCGCAGGGCACCGTTGGAGGCGGGAATGAAGTCTGGCTCGCCGGAAAGCGGCATATCTTCAGATGGGGGATTCACTGTTGTGTAACCATCCGGCACTTCATCGGGAATGGGGTAAAGGGTGTGGTTACCATCTTTGGCGTATTCCTCCCCCAACTCATACAGATAGACTTGGAAGCGGGTGGCATTTTCCAGATCGACTGGGAGTTCTGCCCCAAAATGGTTGTCTGACCAATATTCCTCGGGGTCCCAATTGCCGTCGCCGAGCCGTTCGCCGCCTACGTCATTGCTTTCGAAGTCTTGAAATTCTGTATCGCGCGGGTAGCTAATCACATTGGGTGCCGGCGTCAGGTATGGCGAATCATTAAACCGGGCATTTACGCCATTCTGGACCCGGTTGGCCATGGTGCCTGGTTCGGTGGTGATCACTGTTGTGTCACACCCAGGCGGTTCAATGTCAGCCAGCGAGCGCTCCAAATTGTTGGCACCAGAGCCGTAGCCCGATTCCAACAGGCCGAAATTACCGGGCACCCAGGAAGTACTGCCACCCTGTGGCGCTTTCGCCAAAATCTGCCGACCCGAATTGGCTGTAGACATGACGTCTTCACCGCCAGTTTCGGTCAGGTCGCAAACCATCAGTGGCGGCGCATTACACATAAGGGGCGCATATTGGGCAACAGAGGAGGCCGTTACAGACATGGAATCTTCTGCGACTGCTTCCAACAGCATGTCGAGGAAGGGCGTAAAGAAGAAGTCGACCAGTTGCGGAGTCATGGTTACTTCGATGACCCGGGCATCTCTGTCGACTGCGGCCACTGTACGCGTTTCGTAGTCACTGTAGAAGTTGACCGCACCCACAGCCAGTTCGCCTGTTGTCCGGCTGATGTTGGATTCATCTGTTGTGCCATTCATGGCTACATCGCGGGCGCGCTCCATCGACCCATCAGTCCCATCGAGCTGAACGGCCCCAGCAAGGGCACCAGCATCTGCGCGGTGCTGCAGCTGGCTTTTAAGCGTAATAAGCCGACCCAAGTCTACAGAAACTGACCCGGCGGAAAGCGCAAGCATGCTGAAAATGGCGGCATAGACCGCCACACCGCCTGACTTATCTCGATACCAACGCCACGTAAGCGCTTGTATATGTTTCGTTTTCTGCTTCACGCGACAACTCATAAAAGGTGATACAGACATAGTTCACCCGCTAATATTTGTTGCCGGTGAATAAATGGCAAATAATTTAATTTGCTGAAATAATTGATAAAATTCGAATATTTGCCGGAAGTACTAACTGGGACTCAATTTGTTACTCAATAATCCGGGCATTCGCGTGATAATTCTCTGAACCCGAAGGTGTGATACGGCCAATAAGTTCAACGTAGATGGTCGAATTTGGCGGGTTTCCAGCCTGTTCCGTAACGAAGGCCGCAATGTATTTGCCGTCCGTCGAATATGTGCCGCGACCACGAACATCCAGCGCGATGCATTGAAGAATTGCAACTTCCACAACGCGTCTAAGAGCCCCGTTGGAGGCCACAGTGTCATCGGGCTCTCCATCTTCCGGAATGTAATCGCCAACCGGATCTACCCGCGTATAACCTGTCGGCACGTCAGTATCGACGGGGAAAATGGTCTTTTTCCCATCCCGGTCAAATGTTTCACCGGCTTCATAGAGGTAGACCTGATAGCGTGAGGCGTCCGCCAGAGCGTCAGGCAGGCTGTCCCCGTCATGGGCGCCTTCCCAATAGGCTTCGGGGTCCCAGTCACCGTCACCGACATATTCGTCCGTATCCGGGTCATCAGAAGTATCGTCATCTGTGCCTGAGTTTCCAGCATTCGCGGAATTACCGGGACTGTCGCTGGCGCCATCAGCCCCGTTGCCAGTTACCTCGAACACTGAATCTCTTGGATATTCCTGCACATTTGGCGCACGGCCTGACCAGCTTGAACCGTTGAAACGGGCGTTCATACCGTCGCGTACCTTGTTGGCCATGTTCCCTGGTTCAGTTGTTACGTCGTTAGATGTGCAACCCGGCGGTTCAATATCAGCCAATGCGCGTTCAACATTGTTTGCGCCAGCACCATACCCTGTTTCCAACGAGCCGAAATTGCCGGGTACCATCGGCCCGCTACCCTGGCCAGCTTTGAGCATCATCATGACGCCGGCATTGTCAGAATCCATCAGGTCCGTGCCGCCTTCTTCGGTAGGGTCGCATGCCATGAGGGGGGGCGCATGGCACATCAGGGGCTCTGCCTGGGCGACCGCCCACGCGTTGACCGACTGGCTATCATCAACATCAGCGGCTTCCATTAACATGCCGAAGAACGGGGTGAAGAAGAAATCGACCAGCTTGGGTTCCAGCCGCACTTCGACTATGGAAGCATCATCATCACCAGTTGCTTCGATCTTTGTTGGCGAATACTCGCTGTAAAAGGTGACTGTGGCGACGGTCAGGTCGGTGGAGCGACTGATGTTGGAGCTGTCGGTAGACGAAAATCTGGCAACGTCAGACGCACGCTCTCGGGCGCCGGTTGTGCCGTCGAGGTACACCGCTGCGGCGGTTGCGCCAGCATCTGCGCGATGCTGCATCTGGGCTTTCAGCGTTATCAGGCGCCCCAGGTCGACAGATATGCTGCCGGCAGACAGGGCCAAAATGGAGAAAATGGCTGAGTAGGTAGCCACGCTGCCGCGGCGATCCTGTATAAATCTCTGAAGCAAACTTGAGCTCACACTCATGATTAATCCCGTTTTGTTGCCTGGTTCGGAGAAGGCTTCAATTCGACTTGAGTAGGTATCAGCTGTATTTTGCCCCCAATTAGAGGCTATTAGCGTGAAAATATAGTCAACTATTGGTGATCGGCGCGACAATTTTTTCGATTTTGAAATATTGTCGAAATAACATATAGTTAACAGGCAGATTGGTTTGATGTACATTACGACAACAATGGGGTTGTGCGTATGCTGCGAAAATTGGCTGTGCTAAGATGACCCTGCAATTTGTTTGGTGAGGTCGATATGGCACTTGCACATCTAGATGAACAGAAGAGTGGCGCAAGCCGCTTTGCGCTGAAGGCCGCTGGCTGCCTGATGGCAACTACATTGTTGGCGTCATGTGGCACAAGCGCTGTTAATACCAGCTCTATCAAGACGCTGGATAATCCCGCCCTCTATCAAGGCCTGGCAAAAGCCAGCGAAGATACAGGTGATTATGCGCGCGCTGTCGAATTTTATGGGCGCATGATAGCGCAAGGCAGCAAGGACCCCGAAGTTTGGCAAAGACGTGGTGAGTTGCTGCTTAAGCTTGGTGCTGTTCGTAACGCGCGTGCGCATTATGCTGCTGCGCTCAAGGCCGGCTTGGATACGTCTGACATGCGTCGCGGTTATGCGCGTGCGCTGGTCCGCGTTGGACAACCAAATGAAGCATTGGCTCAATTTGACCAGGCGATTGCCATGGAGCCGAGCAATTACAAAGCCATGAATGGCAAAGGCGTGGCGTTGGATATGCTTGGCCGACACGAAGAAGCCCAGGACCAATATCTGCGTGTCCAGGAAATGCAGCCTTTCGATATTGCCATGCAAAACAATTTGGCACTGTCCTACACCTTGGCAGGTAATGCTGAGAAGGCGATTGGCCTGCTTGAAACCGTCTATCTGGCCGGACAGTCCACCATGCAGAACCGCCAGAACCTTGCCATGCTTTACGGTTTGACAGGGCAGGAAAATAAAGCTGCTGCACTTTCGAGAATTGATCTGAAGGATTCGGTAGTGGCCCAGAATATGGCTGCCTATGAGGAGTTGCGCCGCAAGTATAATGGTGATGCAGCGGTGCCAGAAGCATCAGAAGCCCAACCAGTTGAAGCGGTTGCCGCAAATGAGAAAGTGGTTGAACCGGCCGCAGCAGAGACGCCGATCATAGAAACGGTCCGCACCAATGCTGCAGAGGCGGCGTTGGCCCGCAGAGAAGCGGTGCCTGTAACCGTACAATTTGTGCCTGTTGAACCGGCTGAGTCCGAACCGGCAGGGCCCGAATCTGTTACCTTGCCACCGATTGCTGAAGCACCTGCGCCCGCACTGCCCGTTCGGGTGTTGCAGTCGGATGCGCCAGCAGACATGGTAGATGATGACAAGCCAGAGGACATAACGATTGTCGACGTTGTAGCTCTTGAAGGGCCAGTCGAGGCTACGCCGGTTTTGGAAGAAAGAGCGCCTGCTATACCGGCACAAACTGGGGATGCAGACATAGCAGGACAGCAAAGCGAGGCTGAGCCATCCATAGCCGTCGTTCTTGCCCCGGTGAAACGCCCGACGACGGAACGTCAAATTACCCAGGAACAGAGAGAGCTCGTGGCAGCTGACTTGTTCGTTGATGAGCTGAATGATGATATTTTGGTGCCGCGTCTCGGTGCTGCCCCGATTGGTGGTTCATCTGCGCCGCAAGAACCGACCAAGCCTGCATATCAGCGGTTGGCTGAAGTGGAATTGGCGGCCATGAACGTTGAGATGGATGCGTTTGGTAACGCATTGCGGGTTATCCCCGGTGAACGACAGGCTCGGCTGGAAAGGCCTGATCTGCGCCCCATTAAACAGGCTGTATCTTTGACACCGGCTGAAGAGTGGGTGATTGATCTGGGTACCTATGAGACGACTGCAATTGCCCGCATGGAGTGGCAGGCACTGAAGGTGAAGTACGAAAATGTGCTAAAGGGCGTGGGCCACTATTATGACGAAATGGCCTTTTCAACGCGCCTTCTGGCCGGACCATTACCAAGCAAGAATGTTGCTGAAGTGAAGTGTCTGTCCTTTGAGGAGGGGTTGGCCGATTGCGGCGTGATGACCGCTGCGCAGACGACTGTTTCCATTTTGTGGAACGACACCATCAAGTGACAGTGGGTCGGCATGAACAAAAAAGGCGCCCATTGAGGCGCCTTTTTTTATTGTATATCCTGCGTGAACCTAGAGCGTATCCATTGTTTGAATGACAGCTGGGCCGAGCAGCACAGCAAACAGGCATGGGAAAATAAAGCCGATCATGGGTACTGTCAGTGTAGCGGGTAGCTTTGCCGCTTTTTCTTCTGCCATAAGCAGCCGTGCATCTCGAAAGTCGGACGACAGAACTCGGAAGGATTGCGCCAGTGGCGTACCGTAACGTTCAGTCTGATTCAACGTACTCACCACGGATTCAATGGCGGGTACATCCGTGCGCCGCAGCAGATTGTTCAATGCTTCGCTGCGTTCCGGCATAATGCTGAGTTCGACCGCCGTCAGATTCAATTCTTCTGAAATCTCTTTATTGGTGCTCAGCATTTCCTGTGCCACGCGTTCAAATGTTGGTTCCAGCGCGAGGCCGGCTTCCGTGCAGATAACCATAAGGTCGAGGGCATCTGGCAAAGCGCCTTGAATTTTGGCCTGTCTGCTACGACCCATGAAATTGATGATTGAATCCGGCAGGGCTATGCCAACAAAAGCGGCCAGGCCCAGCATGGAAAATTTCAATAGTGGTGACAAATTCTGTAGCGCTGGCGTTGCATAATAGAGCATGAAGGCTAACAAAACGATGATGACAGGCCCTAGAAACTTGGCCAGTACATAGATGCCAATGGCCTCGTTGGACCGGAAGCCAGCCAAGGCTAGTAAATTTCTGATATTGGCCGTCTGCTCTGTACGCCTTCTGCGAAATTTGCTTACTAAGGACGTCAGCCTGTTTTCTCGCTGCAGGGAAACGCGCTGTTTTTTTTCTGCCTGGGGTAGGGAGGATAATACCTGCCGTTCATGTGCCCGGACGGCTTTGGCTCGCTTGGAGACATCATCTTTTTCAATGACGTTGATCCAGACAAACATCACCACGGCAAACATCATCAGCCCAGCCAGAATCGGAATCAATTCTACCCAGGTCATGCCGAAAAATACTGCTGTGCTTGTCATATCTGGAACTTCACCATTCTTGCCATGATCAGATACCCCAAACCCATACTTGCCAAGGCGACGCCGCTGACAATTCTTCCCGTCTCATCTTCGATCAGAATGCTGACATAGCTTGGGTTGATAACAATGAGGACCGCAAAGACCAGGAAGGGCAGTGCCCCAATGATTATTGCGGAAGAACGCGCTTCTGATGTCAGCGCTCGAATTTTGAGCTGCATCTGGTTTCGTTGTCGCAACAGACGGGACAGGTTATTCAGGGTTTCGGTAAGGTTACCACCCGTTTCTTTCTGAATTGCCAGCGCAATAGACAGGAATGCGAAGTCTGGTGCCCCAACTCGCTGAACCGAGCGGGCGAGTGCATCTTCCAGAGGCATGCCAATTTTTACCTGATCGGAAATCTTCCGGAACTCGTCGGAAATGGGACCCGTCAGGTTAGTTGCGACCGATTCAATGCCTTCAGCAACAGGCAGGCCCGAACGAACATTTCGTACGATCAGATCAATAGAGTCGGGCAAGGCGTCGTTGAATTCCTTGATGTGAGATTTACCGCGCATTGAAATTATCAGTGTTGGCATCAGCAAACCCAACGCAAAACCAACAAACAACGAAACCTGGCCTGAGAATGGTGTCAGGATAGACACCAACCAGCCAAACAACAGCGAAAGCCCAATAATCACCAAAAAAACGATGGACAGGTTGACATCAAAACCGGCGCGTTCAACGCGCAGTCGCATCTGGTCTGCATTGGGTAGGTACTGACGTATTTTTTGGTCGAATGAGACAGACACCGTCTTGCTTTTGGCAGCCGACAACTGGCGAGCCGGGCCCTTCGCCACCTGCGGTATGCCCGCCGGGTCTGTGAAGCGCTTTAGGCGCTGCTCCATGCGGCGTTGTTCGGGCGAGCCGTAAATGAGGAAGATGGCGGTAGTACTAATCGACAAAATTGAGACCAGGACAATAATGATGACCAGGCTACTCATCGTATTCTTCTCCAATAGCGGCCATGAGGGTTCGGTCCAGACCGAAATATGCGGCGTTGGGCAGGAAGTTGGGGCGCAGGCCGGACCCGCGGAACTGACCATTCAGACGACCTTCGGCAGTTTCACCCTGGAATTCGTAGGTGAACAGGTCTTGCGCCAGGATAACGTCGCCTTCAACACCGACAACTTCTGTCACGTGGGTCACGCGCCGGATGCCGTCGCGCATACGGGCGATCTGCACAACAAGGTCGATGGCGTTTACAATCTGAGTGCGCAGGGCACGTTCCGCCAGGTTGAACCCACCCATGGACACCATGTTTTCCAGTCGGGTCAGCGCTTCACGGGGTGAATTGGCGTGGATGGTACTCAAGGAGCCATCATGCCCCGTGTTCATGGCCTGCAGCATATCGATGGCCTCTGAACTTCGGATTTCACCGAGAATAATCCGATCCGGGCGCATACGCAGCGAGTTCTTTACAAGATCTCGCATCGTAATCTCACCTTTGCCCTCGATATTTGGCGGGCGTGTTTCGAGACGAACCACATGGGGCTGCTGCAACTGGAGCTCAGCGGCATCTTCAATGGTAACAATGCGCTCGCCGGGGTCGATCATGCGTGAAAGCGCATTCAGCAATGTAGTTTTACCGGAGCCGGTACCGCCTGAAATCAGGATATTCAGCCGACTGGCCGAAGCAATTTTTAGAACTGTGGCCAGCGGCTCGGAGATGTTCTCCTGCCTAGCCATGACATCCAAGGTGATTTTCTGCTTGGCAAACTTACGAATGGATATAGATGGGCCATCCAGTGCCAGAGGGGGAATGATGATATTGACGCGGCTGCCGTCGGGCAGGCGGGCATCGACCAAAGGTACCGATTCATCTATTCGACGGCCAACCCGGCTTACAATGCGTTGGGCGACGTTCATAACATGGGCGTTATTGCGAAAACGGACATCTGACAGTACCAGTTTGCCGCGTCGTTCCACATAGACCTGGAACGGGCCATTCACCATGATGTCGGTGACTGATTCGTCTTCCAACAAGGGCTCAAGCGGCCCAAAGCCGATCATTTCATCAACGAGGCGTTTGGTGACGTCTTGTGTTTCGCGTTGGGAGAGCACGATCCTCTTTTCAATGAGGATCTCATTGACCATGGTCGCCAATTCGCCTTCCAGTTCTTCGCGGGACATCTGGACGGCCGCGCCGGCGTCGATGCGTTCTACGACTTCAGCAAGTATCTCTTCCCTGCGCTTGGCATGCGCCTGGATTGATTGTTCTTTGGCCTGGTTCGCATCCGAGTCACGTTCTGCTGTAGCAGCATCCGAAGGATCGACAAGTTGTTTGCCTTTGTCTTCAGCAGGTTTAGCGACTTCTTTAGACTGGGAGCCGAATTTGGATTGTACAGGTTTTGCACCCGCAGCTCTTTGACCAAACATTGGTTAGCCCTTTCGTGACAGCGACGCAAACAGCCCCTTCTTTGATGACTGTTTGTTCTGGCGGCTTTGGTCGACGCCTATGTAGCGGTCCGCAATTTGTTTGAGCGTCTTGCCAATGTTACCACGTCCGGCCGTTATAGGCTCGCCCAGATTTGCTGCCTTCAAGACGGTGTTAGCCTCAAAAGGTACTTGGAAATCAATTTTCCACCCGGCACCCTTTTCAAATTCACTGATGGGAATCTCTGCCCGTGGGTTCTCGCCGACTTTGTTGGCAATCAGGCCGATCTGGCAACCAGGATTGGCTTCTTTGATATGTTTGAACAACCGTGCAGCATCGCGCATGCCGGTCAGGGACAAGTCACTGACAACCAGCACCAGACCCGAGAGCTGTAATGTCCGGTAGACAACTTCACTGGTCGACCGAGGAACGTCGACAATCACATAGTGGAATTGTGTCTTCAATTCGTTGAGCAGAGCGTCAATACCGTCACGGCTGTTGCCTATGTTCTCGGAAAAACTTTCTTCCCCCCCTACGACATACAGCCTTTCAGCGGCCTGACTGCTAACGCGTTCCAGAAACAGGCTGTCAATGCGTTCAGGTTGGTTCAGTGCATCGGCCAGGCCACCCCTTGCATCAGCACCCAGAGTGAGCGCCAAGTCGCCAAAATGGGTGTCGAGATCAACCAGCACAACTCTCTTCGACGTTTCCTGCGCAACGATAGCACCGCAATTTGCCGTTATAGTGCTGGAGCCGGATCCGCCGCGGGCGCTAATGACAGATATGATCTTACCAGTCCGGCCCATGATAGAGAGCCCTGACCCGCCATCGTCGAGCGAAGAGATCGACGCCATCACCTGTTCTTTGGTTAACGGCTTGACCAGATAGTCAGCCGCGCCAATTCCTAACAAGTCCCTGAACAGGGTTACATCGTTGTTCGCGCCAAGAACTATCAACCGCGTACCCAGTTCACAGACTTCACTTAGCGCGACAATCTGGTCGACGGGGTCGTCCACGCCATCGATATCGACAATCAGCAGGCTGGGAGACCGAACGTCTTCCAAATAGAGGCAGGCTTCCTGAATACTGCTGCGCCGAACACATTCGTCGGGAAGCAGCAGTGCTTCGGTTATTTCCAGCAGCAGGCTTTCTGTGCGCTCATCGGCGACGAAGGCCATGAAAGGTTGGCGATCACTCGCCCCTTGCTCTGTAATTGGATCGCCCAGTTGCATATTCGTCTTAGTTCCCAGTTGTCGAGGTGTCATTTTCACCAGGCGCTTCAACGACACCCGTGCCGTATCGGCGCTGGCCTACCACTTCCCGTTCAGCCGTGGCAGGGTCCAGTTTTCTCCCCCCAACCAGGTCTCGCGGGTCTGCAAGCATTTTGCCCAGATTATACTCGTTACTGCAACCCAGACTCCGGTCTCGCAGGGGCTCGTCGTCAAAACCGCTGGACAAATTAACGTCGACGATCCCGCATGCCGGGCTAATCACGGTGTAGCGCCGAACGACAAGTTCGAGCTTGCTGCTGTATTCACCGATATTTACTAACTGGATACGGTCTGCGTTAACCCCTTGGGCAATAAAGCTTTTCTTGAGATCGCGAGCAATCTTGTTATTCCGCTCCGACTGTACTGGGTCTCCACTGGTGAAGGCTGTGCGAATTTCATAGTGATCTCCCCGGTCGCGGCCAACCTGCGCAAGAAACGAAGAGAGTGTTGCATTCTGATTGCCGTTTAACCGGTTTTGTCCAGCAGCAAGGTCCACCGCGTGTGCATAGGGCGTTACGGTTATTTCATTTTGTGGCGGCGGGTCCATAAAACCACTGCGGTTGGAAATTTGTTCGGTAAAACTTCCTGTGCCACATGAAGCCACGCCGAATGCCAGTACTGCTGCCAACGCCAGCTTGGGCAGGGTAGAAATCTGTGTTTGTTGCGTATCAGACATCAGCATTACTCCATTATAAAGCCGACTGGGCTGTTAAGCCGACTGCGCTCGCCACTAGACGTTATTGCGTTCGATGAGGAACTTTCCAACAGTTGCTCAAACTGCTGGGATGCTTCGCCGCGATCAGCGGGCGTAAGCAAGGGTGTGTCCGGGTCAACCGG
Source organism: Alphaproteobacteria bacterium (assembly GCA_030836535.1). GTDB lineage: Bacteria > Pseudomonadota > Alphaproteobacteria > SMXS01 > SMXS01 > SMXS01. Next base: position 25,279 of record JAURPT010000127.1, on the reverse strand, counting down.
TTGTACCAGGTAAGGCGTTGCAATAATGATCAGCTCCGTTTCCTCTTCCAGGTAGCGGCGAGACTGGAACAATTTGCCCAGAATCGGGATGCTACCCAGGCCCGGCACTTTGGAGATGTCGTTGACTTCACGGTTTTGCAGCAGGCCGGCCACTGCAAAACTTTGCCCGCTTGCCAGTTCAATGGTTGTGTCAGCACGGCGGGTGGTTAACCCGGGCACTTCAATGCTGTTCAGGATAATGCCAGCGGCTTCAGAGAGTTGTGAAACTTCAGAACGAAGCTTCAGGTTGATGCGTTCGGCGGACACCACTGTTGGCGTGAAGGCAAGGCTAACACCAAATTGCTTGAACTGGATCTCGATTTCATTGTCGTCAACACCAACGGGAACAGGAAATTCGCCGCCCGCCAGGAAAGACGCCGTTTCACCAGATAGGGCGGTTAGGTTGGGCTCTGCGAGGACAGAAACCATGCCTTGGGTGTCCATGGCGTCAATAAGGGCATCCAATCCCTCGTTGCTCGCATTGCGATAGGAGAGGGCAAGATAGTTATTGGATGAGTCCAGGCTGAACTCGGGCAGGGCGGTCGTGCCGAAGGTCGTGCCGAATACGCCGAACTTACCCATTTTATCGAAATCCCAGCTTACCCCAAGCGCCCGTATTGTTTCGCGTGATGCCTCGACAATACGGATGCGCAGGTTGACCTGGATCGGGGAAGCAATTTCGAGCCGGTTGATGATGCTCTCATCTTTACCCAGATATTGCTGTGTCACCTGGATGATCTCATCGGCAGCTGCAGGAGTTTGAGTCGTGCCCTGAACAATCAGCCCGCTGGGCAAAGACGTCAGCGTGATGGCCGTATCTGGCTGCAGCTGTTCTATGATATCTTTCAGGTCGGAAAGGTTATGCGTCACTGTCACCTTTGTAGAGACAATGGTCTGATCGTTCTTGTCGAGTGCAAACAGCGTTGTCTGGCCTTTGCGCAACCCATACAGGAACAAGGTCTTTTTTGATCGAGTTTGTACATCGACAATTGAAGGGTCGGAAACAAAGACTGTCGCAGCATCCCGCGCCAGCCGCATGATGGATCCCTTGTTGATTTCAATTGCCAGATTACTCTTGGCTTCAAGAATGTCAGCGGCCGTGGCCGGTTGTGTGAACACAATTGCTCCGGCAATCAAAGTTGCTGACATGAGGCGCCATAATTTGATCATTTTTTGCGTCCCTTTGCCCCTACTCATACGATTTGTAATGCCCTTGAGTGACATCATCAATTTTGTCCAGTTCACTTACTTTCTTGTCCGCCACGCATAATGACTGGCTTGTCTTCCATACCAGCAGCCAGTCCAGGCGCCTGCATGGCAACAGAAGCGTTGTAGTCCCACGTCGCCGTGCGCTGTGGCCTGCCTGGGTTGTCCTGGGCGTCTAACCCCCGAAGGATCAATGACAGTTCACCCATGCTCATACCCAGTGCAACTCGCTCCGCTTGCCTCGGCGTCACCTGCAGCGTCGCTGTCTTGCCCTGCACAGCTGAGGCAGGATCGCTCACAAAATTCTGGTCCATCGCCAAAAGGCGGATGTTTTGCAGAATAGTTTCTGCGACACGGCGGTCCGACTTGTTCCCCTCGGCATCTTCAACCTTGAACCTGTGGGTCATGATCAAATCTACATAATCACCAGGCAGGATAAGGCCTGCATTGCTGGTTGTGGGGGTTACCGGAATTGAAATTGCGCGATAGCCGGGTTCAAGAATGGCGGAGAGAAAACCGCGGTCGCCAGGCTTTACGATGGCGCCGGTTGTAATAGGCTGACCTCCAGGAATGCCAAACCGTACGACTGAGCCAAGAAGCTCTTTTTCTTTGGCTTCTGCAGCGTCTTCTTCCTCTTCTTCCGGAATATATGTCACATAGCTGTCAGACAGGCCTTCTTCAGGCCAGTTTTGCCACTGAACATGCTGTGATTGCATGAAAACACCTGAATTCAGGTTTTCTGCGGCCACTAGAACCTGGGTGGTCGTTTCTTTCTGCTGCACAACTGCAACAGCCTGCGCTTGGTCAACTGAATCGTCAGTCATCCACATCCGTAAAAGCACGATTGTGGCGCCGACGATAACGACGTTCACCAGTATCAGAATGACGAGCCGATTCCTCATGGCACTTAAACTCCCCTTAATACTGACTGTTGCAGCCAGATCATCGTTAATCCACCGGCGGCTATCGCCACGCCGTATGGCAATTCAATTGCCTGACCTTCTTCAAGTGCTTCATCGGCTCCAGGGGAGACCTGAGGCCGTGCACGTTGCTTCAAAAGGTAAAAGGTAGCCAACCCTCCACCAAAAAGGGATGTAAGCACCGCGAAACCCAGCAAACTCTGCAGACCAAGCCAAGGCGCCAATGCTGTCATCACCTTTGCATCTCCCCCGCCGATCATGCCGATGGCAAACATGCCAAATGTAATAATGAATACGATTCCAAGAGATAAAAAGCCGTCGACCCAGCTGTGATGCCCGACCAGACCACTTATTAGAAATGCAAAAAGAAGTAGGACGCTAATGCGGTTGGGAATGATGCGTGCACGCAGATCAGTAGCCGCACACCATATCAAAAGGCCGGAGCACAATATTGCAAGCGTAATATGAAGCCAGTCGTGTTCGCCCATGTCTCCATAACCCCAGGCAATCATCCCTTAAGTGCCGTTTCTTGGCACTAAAAGGAGGCGAAAGCGTGTGCCTTCGCCTCCCATGGGCCAATTAGCTCGGCCTGTTTCGTGTTATCCAGCATACTGGGCACCCAGTAGCCAGAAGCCAGTCACTTATTAGGCGGCCTGGTCGACTGCGGAACCAATGCTGCCGAACAGAGCGTCAAGGTCACCGCCGAGGGCGGTCAGCGCTGCAATCAGCACCACTGATACGAGAGCAGCAATTAGGCCATATTCGATCATGGCCGCGCCGCGCTTATCGGCGAAGAAGTTGAGAAGCTTTGTCATGTGTAGTCTCCAATACAAGTTTATCTGTCGTCCCAAGCTTATTCTCATCGAAAACCAACTTGATGTCTACATGTAAACCCGGAATTTCCTGCAGCGCAAAATATTTTTTTATCGTAAAATTCGAAATAATAGTAATATTATGTAATAATTTGGTTATTTCTCGTTCACAAATTTGTTATCGTCAATTAAAATTTTATAATATAGGATTAAATACATAATAATTAATATATGACTACATTATCAGAATATTGATGAAAGATATTTAGTTATAAATATCCATATTATTTCTAGTTATTATTTTAAAATACATGGGGCTTATTTTATCAGAAATGCCTAGGAATCGCGTGTTTAACCCCTAAAAGCTCCCAATATTGCGTGTTTACTCGCCGTGAACAGGCGAAATCAGACAAAAATCGTGTATTTTTGCCATATCACTTTCACAAAATACCGTAATAGTTTGAATCATTAAGAGATTCAGGATGCTCGCCCCATTCGGTTTTTCGCTGCGGGCGGGGTCTTTGGGGGCTATCTGGGTGGGGCATGGCGCGCAGAAGACCAAAAGCCTTCCAGCCGTGCCAGGGCATCTGCTGTTGTTTCCAACTCGCCCTCATTGATGAGGCCCGCCTGTAATTGTTCTGCATGCCAGTCAAAGAGAGCGGACAGGCGATTGCTGATTTCTAGCCCCTTGTCGGCGCTTTTTACATGCAGGGATCGCTTGTCATAGGGAGAGGGTGTTTGAATGACATAGCCGTTCTCGACCATTTTTTTGACATTATATGAAACGTTGGATCCCAGGTAATAACCACGTTCGATCAACTCGCCCATCGGGAGTTCTCTGTCGCCGATGTTAAAAAGGATCATCGCTTGTGCTGCATTCAGGTCGCGAATTTCCAAGCGATCGATTTCAGCCTTGATGACGTCCAGACACCGGCGGTGGAGTCGTTCAATCAGTCCAATCATCTTGGGGTATGAATTACTCATGGCGGGTTTCCTTGTGCTTCTTTGTGTTATCAGGAAAACAGTTGGCGCGATTGCGACGAACCACCTGTTTCGGCACTTTCGCCCGGTCGCCATAGATTATAGACTCCGGCTTCGCTGACGAGACGGTGATTGCCGTTCTTCTTGGCCGTGTAGAGATAGGAGTCAGCAAGTCGCAAGGTATCTGCGACTGTGCTTTGGGGTGATATGCCCACCACGCCGCCACAGAATGAGACGCTGACCAAATGTTCGCCGTCTTCGATTTCGATATCGCGAAGTTGCTTGGTGATGCGAGACAGGGGCTCCAGTATCTGGTTGGTAGGTGTTTCCGGCATCAGGATGGCAAATTCATCCCCGCCTATTCGGGCGATCGTGTCGATATCTCGCAGGGCGTCTTTCAGGGTGCCGACGAACTGCTGCAGCACTTCATTGCCCGCCAGGTGGCCATAGCTGTCATTGATCTGCTTGAATTCATCAAGGTCGATGAGTGCCACTGAGGTAGCCCGGCCTGAGCGTGCGCAACGACGAATTTCACCCTGCAGCATTTCTTCAAAGCGGCGTAATTTGAAAACGCCCGTGAGTTCATCTGTTTCGGCCAGGTGGCGCCATTCAGCTTCGGCTGTCTTGTAATCTGTTATATCAACCAGAATGCCAAATACTTCCCAGATCACACCTTCAGCATTGGTGAAAGGTTTACCGGCAAACTTGACATAGCGGAGGGAGCCATCCCGCCGCATCACGCGCACTTCAATCTTGAACTCGCGGCCATGATGCAATGCACCATCGATGCATTCCTGCGCCATGGTGCGGTCATCAGGGTGAAAGATGCCCATCAGGGTGTCGGAATCTACGGATTGTTCATATGGCCGCAAACCGCAGATTTTGTAGACTTGGCCTGACCATGAATGTTTGTCGCGTCTGGGGTCAAGGCGCCAGAATCCAACCTGACCGAATTCCTCGGTCATCTCCATAAACATCGCCGTAATATGGAGATCTGCGGCTTCAAGAACCTTTGATAACTTGTCGGTCAGCAGCATTGCTTATAAAGGCTCCCCAGTGCCTCGGCAGTGTGATGACTTTGTTTCCCCTTGGGTGGACACTTTGTTGGTTGGCTGTTTTCTCTGATCTGGAACGAACCCATATCTACATGCCGACGCAAAAACTGGACCCTGGTCACCACTTCAACACTAACCCTAAGCAATTCTTCTTGTGGCTTCAACGCCATTAAAGGACCCCGCCTGGTAACTTTTCTGCGATCCCCTCCGGGCAAGATACCAAATTGGAATGGCATACCAACTGATTTAATTTTGTTAAATATTGTAATATTGGCAAAAATAAAATGCGATAAATCTGGCTTGTGTCTGCCCATAACATATTGATTATTCAGCGAATATGGCAGAAAATCTGCTGTCTTGTAATGCTTTGCGGTGCCAAGTGGCCAAGCATTTGCGAACTCGACGGATAAAGTGTTAGGGGTGTATGTTCAGCCACATCGAACAGTACCCTGAATAACAGTCAATAATTGGACACGCAGCGTTTTGAATAGCGAACCCAAGAAACTCGTTGTACTTGATGACGACGACCTCATCACTGAATTGGTGGTCGAGGCGGCGCAACAGGTTGGCATTGTTGCTGAGGCAGCAAACGAATTTGAGACGTTCAAGAATATCATGGCGCGCTCTCAGCCGGACCTGATCCTGATTGATCTGGTGATGCCAGGTGTCGACGGCATTCAGGTGCTTCGGTATCTCGCCGGCCAGAAGTGTCAGACGAATATCCTGCTGATGAGTGGGTTCGACCCTAAAGTTGTACAGACGGCGCAGCGCCTGGGGCTTTCCTTGGGGCTGAATGTTGAAGGAGTGCTTTCCAAGCCTGTTTCAATCTCTGCGCTGAAGTCTGAAATCAAGCGTGCCGTCAGGTCGGAAGAGGCTGTTTCAGAAGAAGCGTTGCGCGACATTGTGTCCGCGCGTGGCGTCGACGTGCATCTGCAGCCCAAGGTGCGCATTACACCTAAGCCGCAGATTGGTTATCAGGTGCCGTCTGGAGTGGTAGGCCTGCGGGCAGAAAGCATCGAATACGAAGTGGTTGGCTTCGAGGCCCTGGCCCGTTGGAAGCTGGCAGACGGTAGTTTTATCCCGCCCTCAATCTTCATCCCGATGGCAGAAGAAAACGACCTGATTCAGAATCTGACATTCTCAATCTACCGCAGTGTGGTGAAAGTTCTGGGAGACTGGAACAAGCGTGGTCACAAAATGAGTGCATCCATCAATATATCGCCGCGCCTGATGGGGAATTTGGATTTGCCGGATATTCTGGTGGATGAAGCTGCCGCCCAAGGGGTTACCACCGACCAGATTGTGCTGGAGATGACAGAGTCAGCCACCATGGCCGATGCCGCGCATATTATGGAGGTGCTGACGCGCTTCCGTCTGAAGGGTTTTGGTCTGTCGCTTGACGACTTCGGCACCGGGTATTCGTCGCTTATTCAGCTATATCGCATGCCGTTTACAGAATTGAAGGTCGACAGATCATTCGTGAGTGAGATGGAAGCCTCGGATGAGGCGTTTACAATTGTCCGGTCGATCATCAGTCTGGGCCACAATCTGGGCATGGATATCTGTGCTGAAGGGGTGGAATCCCTCTCGACGGGTAACGCACTGAGCGACCTGGGATGTGACTATGGCCAAGGGTATTACTACAGTCGACCACAACCCGCCGACAGTCTGCAAGAGACACTAAATATGGTGTGACCGGCTAGTGTCGCCCCAACCTGCAGTATGAAGTGGGCTAATTTTCTTTGGTGTCTCTGCCTTTCTTGTTACTCTGGTTCCAGCTGAAACTTTATTGAAGGGGCAATTGCCTTGAGTAATGGCAATATCCTTCAGGCCCTGTCGCCATTTTCGTCTCGACGATCTGCACAGACTGGCAATGCCGGTGTGCTGGCGGGGTTATTCGCGGCAGAGATTCCCTATGCCATGGCTATCTTTGATCATGACGTCCGGTTTTTGGCGGTCAATGATCGTTGGATACAGGACTATGGTCTGGCAAATCAGCAGATAGAGGGACAGCATTTTTACGATGTGATGCCTGACGCGGCCAGGCGTTGGCAGGGCGTGATTGATTCATGTCTGGAAACCCGTGAAGTTATTTCAGCCATAGACACATTTGCTCGACGGGACGGGCAGGCCGTTCGCATGCGCTGGTCGCTGAAACCCTGGGGAGAAGATGCGTCCCAACCGAGCGGCGTTGTCATGACGACAGAAATCCTGGATGCCGACCAGAGGCAACCGGACCTGTCGACAGTGCAACAATTGGCGCTGGCATCTGCGTTGGGCCCCATGGCGATGATCGAGGGTAATCGACGACTTGCCTATGGCAATGCAGCTTTTGCGGAAATGCTAGGACTGGATGATACCACGGACCTCGTGGGCGCAGATTTTCTGCCACTTGTTCAGGATCGTTCGGTTCTGCGACAGGCCGTGCGTGGGCTGCGTAAAGACAGCAGGTGGTACGGCTATGTCGACATCACGGTGCAGGATGGTCGGTCCGTCCACTTGCGGGTAGCGGCCAATATTGTGCGTGATCACCAGGGACGGCGTTTGGGCGTGATGCTGTCCTGTACCGATTTGACTGAACAGAAACAGGCTGAAGAGGCGCTGAGCGTCAGCCGTCGGCAGTTGGCGAGCCTTATGGACAATCTGCCGGGCGGGTTTGCATTTCGATGCAAACACAATGCTTTTTTCTCGATGGAGATCATTTCGCGCGGCTGCAGGGACTTGTTGGGTTATACGCCGGATTCCCTGGTTGATAATCTTGACGTCGACTATGCCAGTCTCATTCACCCGGAAGACCTTGCCGAGGTAAGGCAGAATGTTCTCAATGCGGTAACGGGGCGGCGCCCATTTCGTGTGAACTATCGTGTGATTGCCCGCGACGGCCAGACCAAATGGGTGATGCAGCAGGGTACGCCCATCTACAACAAGTTCGACGAAATTGAGGCGCTTGAGGGCATAACGGTCGATATTACCGAGCGAATTGAAGCGAACCGCGGGCTGGAACAGCAAAAGGAACGTGCCGAGCAATATCTTGAAGTGGCATCGTCCATTATGCTGGCTTTGGACCGGCAGGGGCGGGTGTCGCGGCTCAACCGCAAAGGCACTGAAGTGACCGGCTATACCGAGGCCGAACTTGTCGGGCGCAACTGGCTGGATGCCATGATCGCACCAGAGCTGGTTGGTAAAATGCGCGCCCTGATCAACAAGCTGGCCTATGGGGAAGAACTCAGCGCCTATCAGGAAGTGGAAACGCTAAGCCGTACCGGTGAAACGTTACTGATCGGCTGGGAGTTGACGCCTATTACGGATGTAGCCGGGAGTGTAATGGGCATTTTGGTGTCAGGGGTCAACCTGACGGACCAGCGCGAAGCAGAACGACAGCTGTTGCAGGCACAGAAGATGCAGGCGGTAGGCGAACTGACGGGCGGCATGGCCCACGACTTCAACAATCTGCTGATGGCTGTGCAGGGGAATCTGGAGTTCCTGCGCTCTGGCATTGAGGGTGATGCCAAGCAGGAAAAATACCTGGATACAGCCATGCGGGCGGTGGGTAGAGGTACAGATCTGACGCGGCGCCTGCTGGCATTTTCGCGCAAGCAATTACTGCAGCCTGAACCGACGGCTATCAACGATTTGGTTTCTGACATGCTGGAGTTGATCCGTCGGTCGATCGGCCCAAGCATCGACGTGTCTGTAGACCTGGATGCAGCGGTCGGCAAAGCGCTTGTGGACCCGGCGCTGCTTGAAAACGCGCTGCTGAATCTGTCCATCAACGCGCGCGACGCCATGCCGCAGGGCGGGTCACTCCGTATTGAAAGCGGTATGACCACGCAGGCGAGCGGCTTTGGCGGGCAGGATGTCGTGCTGCAGCCAGGCGACTATATCATGATCGCGGTGCATGATACCGGCACCGGTATGCCGCCCGATGTGTTGGAGCGGGTGTTTGAGCCCTTCTATTCCACCAAGGAAACCGGCAAGGGGACCGGGCTTGGACTGGCAATGGTCTATGGATTCATTAAGCAATCTGGCGGGCATATCGAAATCAAAAGCACGGTTGGCGAGGGCACGGGCGTCTATCTGTACTTGCCGGTCGGTGAAGGTGCTGCCCCTGTAAACAATGCCGTGCCGGACACGGACGAGCCCTTGCGCGGTGGGGAAGAAACCATCCTGGTTGTAGAGGATGACCCGCCTGTTCGAGATGTTATTGTCGGCGTGTTGCGACAATGGGGCTATGATGTGAAAGAAGCCCCCAACGCCTTCATTGCAAAGCAATTGATACGGGACGGGTTGCGGCCGGAAATGCTACTCACAGATATTATCCAGCCACAGGGTAGTAACGGGATCGAACTGGCAGATGCCACGGTTCAATATGACCCGGACTGCGCCATCTTGCTGATGTCGGGTTTCAGCAACGAGCTTTTAGATCTCGCCGAAAATAATGCGTTGCCTTATCCCCTGCTGACCAAACCATTCAGCCATGAGGATCTGGTCCGCAAGGTGCGGTTTATTCTCGATGACCGGGTGGAGACGAACCTGCCGGGCTCCGGCAGGCTCTAAAGTTAACGGCGCCTAAAGCTTCTTGACCCGCCCCGTGCGGTCCTTGGCGAATTTCACTTGGCTGACGGAAGAATAAATTACCGGGATTTCGTCATCTTCCAGTGCTTTCATCCAGTTTTTACGGGCGAGGGCTGCGTCGATATAGGGGGCCAGTTCTTCTGCTTTTTTGGCCTCCCGCTCTTCACGACCTTCAGTGAAGTAGGGTAATACGTCGTCTGCAAAAAGCTGCAATGACTCGCATATCTGGTCGTGTGGGTTTCGCCCAGCCTGCTGCATCAGGATGAGCTGATCAACCCCGGCTTCCTGGAACTCGGCAATATGGCGGCGCAGGTCATCGGGTGTGCCGATGCCAGAGGAATATTCAGGGTCCATCGCAGCGGTCTGGACAATCTCTTCCGTCTTATTGCCGCGCAGCTCAACATAGTCGTCCCAAAGCGTGGTCCGGCCTGGTACCGTGTCCTTGGTGACTAGCGAGCTGAGCGCATAGCTGAAGAATTCAAAATTCTCCTGTCCCCGGCGGATGGCTTCCGTCCGATCATTGTGGACCGAGAAGCTGGAGACCATGGCGATGTTGGCATTGACCGTATGGCCGATAGGGACACAGTCGTCGCTCTTGATGATGCCGTAATAAATATCAGCCCAGTGTTTGGCCTCTTCAGGGTCAACAAAGGCGAAGGCCAGTGCACCAACACCCAGGCTGGCGGCAACTTTGATTGTGTCTCGGTTGGAACAGGCCATCCACAGGGGTGGATGTGGTTTCTGCATCGGTTTGGGAATCACATTGCGGCAGGGCATGGAAAAATGCTCGCCCTCAAAGCCGGGGTATGGGTTCATCACCATCATATTGGCGATCTGCTCGGCTGCTTCGATAGAGGCTTCGCGTTTTGTTTTTGCCTGAATGTTGAAGCCGTGTAGCTCCATGCGGGTGGCGCCTTCACCGATGCCCAGTTGCGCTCGACCATTTGAGATCAGGTCGAGCATGGAGACCGTTTCTGCAGATCGTGAGGGATGGTTGTATTGCGGGATCACCTGGCGAATCCCATGGCCCAGTTTGATGTTCTTGGTGCGTCCGGCCGCGGCGGCCAGCAGGCTTTCCGGCGACGAGCAGTGTGAGTATTCGTCGAGAAAGTGATGTTCTACGGCCCAGGCATAGTCGATGCCCAATTTGTCGGCGAGCTCGATCTGGTCCAGCGCTTCATGCACCAGCCTGTGTTCGTCTTCTTCCGTCCAAGGCTTTGGCAATTGCAATTCATAGAAAACGCCAAACCGCATGGCTCTCTCCCATTTCCCGTTTGTGGCCCCGATTTCGCCAAAACACTAGAGACTAAGTTGGGAAGGGTCCAGACCAGATAATCCGTCTCCCGTTTCCACCGGTTTCGCTTGCCATGCTATCTGCACGGGCACTAGTCTATCATCAAATCAGTCACAACGCTTTGAAGGAGGGACGCTCGTGAGTGCATTGCCCGAGGACGCCAACGCCGCTGTCGAAACGAAGAAAACCTATTGCCGTTTTTGTCACAACTATTGTGCCATGGAAGTGGATGTTCTGGATGGCAAGCCAGTCGCCGTAAGGGCTGACACGTCGGACCCCGTCTATGGTGGTTATAGCTGCATTAAGGGCCGCCAGCTGGTTGATGCCTACGACCACGAAACGCGTATTACCAACCCGCTCAAGAAGCTGCCGGATGGCAATTGGCAGGAAATTTCCATGCAGCAGGCAATGGATGAAATTGCAGCCAAGACGAAACATAGCATCGACAATTATGGCCCGCGTTCGGTTGCCAGCTATTGCGGCACCTATGCGTTCCAGGAATCTGCCGCACTCGTTGTCTCCCGGGCGTTCCACGCCGGGATCGGGTCAGACTCCTACTACACCTCGGTTACGATCGACCAACCGGGCAAGGCAATCTCCATGTCCCGTCACGGCGTCTGGGCTGGCGGCGTTCATAGCTTTGAAGGCGCCGATGTTGCCCTGATTGTTGGTAATAATGCGGTGATCTCGCAGTTCTCGCCTTATGGCGGTATCACACCGTTCAGCCCCACCAAGGCGCTGAATGATGCCGTGAAGTCCGGCATGAAGATCATCGTGATTGATCCGCGCCGGACCGAAGTGGCCAAAAAGGCCCACCTGCATTTGCAGGTTCGCCCGGCAGAAGACCCGACGCTATTGTCCGGCATCATCCGTGTGATCCTGGAAGAGGAGCTCTACGACAAGGATTTCTGCAGCAAATATGTAGAAGGCTTGGATCAGCTCAAGGCCTCTGTTGCAGACTATACGCTCGACTATGTGGAAAAGCGTGCTGGCATACCTGCTGAACAGGTGCTTGAAGCCGCGCGTATTTTTGCTGGCGGCAAGCGCGGTATCGCCAGTGGCGGTACGGGCCCCAACATGTCGCCGCATGGCAACCTGACCGAGCACCTCATGCACACGCTGAATACGCTTTGTGCTCGTTACAATATGGAAGGCGACAAGGTGCCCAACCCGGGTGTTCTTTCGCCTGCAGGCAATCGCAAAGCCGAGGTGACCGCACCCTGGCAGGCCTATGGTGAAGGACTGCCCAAGTCCCGCATCCATGGTCTGACGCAGATCTTCGGTGAAATGCCTACCGCCGTGCTGAATGATGAAATCATCGAACCCGGCGAAGGACAGGTAAAGGTTCTGTTCAGCATTGGTGGTAACCCGATGGTGGCATGGCCGGACCAGCACAAAACCAAACGCGCCATGGATATGCTTGACCTTTTGGTTTGCATCGACGTGAAGATGTCGGCCACCGCCAAGCTGGCGGATTATATCCTGCCCGGCAAAATCTGCCTGGAGCGCGACGACGTGCCCGTGCTGGCCGATACTTGGTACAACGCACCATATTCGCACTATGCCAAGACGATTGTGGACCCCAATGGCGACCTGACCGAGGAATGGGAATTCTATTGGGAATTGGCGAACCGCATTGGCTCTGAAATTGAAGTGGCAGGCGGCCCGCTGCCGATGGATGCCAAGCCGTCAAAATTTGACGTTCTGGAACTGACAACGGCGGGCACCAAGGTGCCTTTGTCGGAAATTTACGAAAAAGACGGCGGTCACATTTTCGAGGAATTGGAATTCGTCGTAGAGCCTGGTGAGTCCGATGCCAAGCTTGATGTTTCACCACCGGGTATTGCCGAGGAAATGGCGGATATTCGTGGGCTCGAGCTCACAGAAACGGGCCGTCCGGCTAAGGATGGTGACTATACCCATCTGCTGATCTCTCGCCGCCTGAAGCATGTCTATAATTCTTCTGGCCAGCAGTTTGATGCGATCAAGAAGAAGGGTACGACCAACCCGGCCTATATGAACCCGGACGATCTTGAGGAAATGGGCATCAAGTCAGGTGACTTGGTGCACATTACGGGCCCGGGTGGCTCGATCGTGGGTGTGACACAGGGGACGGAAGAAATTGGCCGTGGTGTCTGTGCCATGACCCATGCCTGGGGTGATTTGCCCAGCAATGATGGCTCGGTTCGGGAAATTGGTTCACCGACCAATCGACTAATGACAAACCATATCGATTATGATCCTATCACTGGCATGCCGCGTCAGAGTTCGATCCCGGTGGTGATCAAACCGGTCGTCGACTAGAGGCAACATGACACTGTCAAAGACCCGACTTGTAAGGGAGGGGACTTTGGCTCAGCGCGGACCGCAGGGGGATGGCGGTCCGCGCTTTTCTTTTGTGCGGACCTTAAGCTATTGAAGCAGAGGCTGGATCAGCGTTCGGCTGCCCACTCTCGCAGTTGGTTCTTCTGGACCTTGCCCATAGTGTTGCGGGGTAATTCATCCAGGAAGATAACTTCCTTGGGCACCTTGAAATTGGCCAGCTGTTCACGGGCATAGGCGCGCAGATCTTCTTCACTCGCGCTTTCTGAGGTGCGGACGACATAGGCAATGGCAACCTCGCCAAAGTCTGTATCCGGCTTGGCGACAACTGCGCTTTCCAATACGGCGTCGTGGTTATCAAGGCAGGCTTCAATTTCTTTGGGGTAGACGTTGAATCCACCAGAGATGATCAGGTCTTTAGACCGCCCCACAATGCGGATATAGCCGTTGGGTTCGCGTTTGGCCATGTCACCGGTAATGAAATAACCATCTTCGCGGAATTCGGCTTCCGTCTTTTCAGGCATCTGCCAATAGCCTTTGAAGATGTTGCGGCCTTTCACTTCCAGCACGCCAATTTCGCCGTCGGGCAGCTCATTGCCGTCGTCATCGGCAACCCGGCCAACGGTGTCCGGCATTTCGGGGCCAACAAGGCCGGCAATCCGGTCGCCATCATAGGGGTTGGAACAGGTCATGCCTGTTTCGGTCATGCCATAACGTTCCAAAATCGTATGCCCGGTGCGTTTGCTGAACTCGTTGAAGGTTTCCTCAAGCAGCGGTGCAGACCCGGCCATAAACAGGCGCATATTTTTGCAGTGTTCTTTGCCAAAGTCGGGGTTGGCTAACAGGCGGGTATAGAAGGTGGGCACACCGGTCAGCACGGTCGACCGCGGCAGGTTATCCATGACTTTGTCGGCATCGAATTTGCTGAGAAAGATCGACTTGCCGCCTACAAGAAAGATGCAGTGCAGGGCAACAAAAAGCCCGTGGACATGGAAGATCGGCAAGGCGTGTAGCAAAACGTCGCCTTCACGCCATTGCCAGATACGTTCCAGCGTCAATGCATTGGATGACAGATTGTCGTGGGTCAGCATGGCGCCTTTGGAACGACCTGTGGTGCCAGAGGTGTATAGAATGGCCGCGATATCATCTGCCGCGCGTGGCACGGTGTTGAAGCTGTCAGAATGGCTTGCTGCCTGGTCAACCAGTGAACCCTGGCCGTTTTCGTCCAGTGTCAGCACAACCTTGGCGCCAGCGGCAGCCGCCTTGACCTTGATGTCGACCTGACGTTCCGGGTCGCAGACAACAATGGCAGGGGTGGCATCGCCGAGGAAGTAGTCTACTTCGGCAACCGTATAGGCGAAGTTGAGCGGCAGGTAGATCAACCCGGCCCGCAGGCAGGCCAGATAGAGCATCACCGATTCTGTCGATTTTTCCACCTGTACGGCCACGCGGTCGCCGGTTTCGGTCCCCAGGCTGACCATCAAATTCGCCATTTGGGCGGCACGAGCATTCATTTCGTCGTAAGAAATGGTGCTGCCGTCTTCGAGTTCGAAAGCGATGGCATCCGGTCCCGACGGGAACCGTGCTTCCAGAATTTCAAACAGATTATCGCTCATCGCCTCTACCCGCTCTTGGTCGTTTGCTGATTTAGGCTTCGGTCAACTGGCGATAGCCGCCACCGGCAAAGACCAGTGGTTTGCGGTCCCAGGCTTCAAAGTCGATGACCTTACCAACAATGATCACATGGTCGCCGCCATCATACTGGTTCCAGGTTTCGCACTGAAAACGAGCTGTGCAATTGTCAAACAGCGGGGCACCGCCTTCACCTATTGTGTGGGCAAAGTCTGCGAATGGCTTTTCGCCTTCACGGGCAAAGCCGTTGGACAGGTCCTGCTGTTCTTCGGACAATACGTTGATGGCAAAGTTACTGGCGCCTGAGAATACCGGGAAATAGGTGGCGGTGCGGGTGATGGACCACAATACCAGTGGCGGGTCCATGGAAACCGAATTGAAGGATGAGGCGGTCATGCCGGCCAGGGTGCCGTCTGCGCCCTGGGCGGTTACAACTGTTACGCCGGTGGGAAAACCACCAAGGGCGTTGCGGAACGCGCGCTGGGTTTCTTCATTGATCTGCACTGTGTTGTCCTCTGAAACAGTTGAATCGCGCGCCATCCTAGTCCCTGGCGACACGCACTGAAAGGGTAAATTCTGCCTTGCGGCTGGCGGGGCGCGTCGTCATGCTGACGGGCAGGGAAATTAGCGTGATTTGGGAGTCGAACTATGTCAGCCGATGACATTCGAACAGAGATGGTGCGGGCCAATGGCCTGGAATTTGAAGTGCAGATGTGTGGGGAAGGGGGCACGCTGGTGATGTGCCTGCACGGCTTTCCTGAGCACGCAACATCCTGGCGCTACCAAATGCCCATGCTGGCTGAGATGGGCTACACCGTCTGGGCACCGAACCAGCGGGGCTATGGCAAATCCAGCAAACCGAAAGGCAAGGCCAATTATGCGATCGATCTTCTGACGGCGGATATCGGCGCATTGTTCGAAGCCTCTGGCTGCAAAGATATGATCCTGATGGGGCATGACTGGGGCGCGGGCGTTGCGTGGTCCTTCGCGATCAATAAAGTGCGCCCCCTGCAAAAGCTTGTTATTGCGAATGTGCCCCATCCACGCGGTATGGCGCGTGAATTTGCGAACAATCCGGAGCAAAAGAAAAAGAGCTGGTATATCGGGGCGTTCCAGATTCCCTGGCTACCTGAATTCGTAATCCGACGCGGCCGGGCAAAGGCGGTGGAAAATGCATTTCTTGGCACGGCGGTGCACAAAGAAAACTTTCCACCCGAAATTGTCGACATCTATCGGGAGAACATCCTGCAACCGGGAGCGGCAAGCGGCATGATCAACTGGTATCGGGCCAACCTGAAAGGGGGCCTCGCCGATGACTCGGAGGAAGAGGTCGAAACACTGGATGTCCCGACCCTGATGCTGTGGGGCCAACAGGATATGGCGCTGACGAAAGAGTCGACCTTCGGCACGGCAGACTGGGTGGATGACTTTACCATCCGCTATCTGCCGGAAGCCTCTCACTGGGTGCAGCAGGACGCGCCAATGGCTTTCAACGCGGCGCTTTCAGCATGGTTGAAGGGCGAGCCCATCCCTGTGCAGGCGGCGGACAGCCCCATTAACGAAAGCTAGGCAAACGGACGTTAGGCAGGCGCTAGGCTGTCTCTTCTTCCGGGGCATTGAGCACATCATGACGCCAGGGTTTGCCATGTGTTGCTGGCGGCTGCAGATGGTGTAACGAACAATTGCCGGCCCAGGCAGCATCGTGCAAATGCCCATGATGTTTGACGGACCAAAAAATGCCCCCATGAGCCACAATCATGATCGGTCCGGGCTGGTCCAGACAGTCATTGATGGCTGACAGGGCGCGGTCCAGAAAGTTGTGATAATTCTCGACGCCTTCTATTTCTTTGCCGCTGACCCAATCCTGCGCCCATTGCACCTCGTCATGGCCCAAACCTTCATAGGGTCCGAAGCAGGCTTCGGTAAGGCCTTCTATAGGGTGAATGGGAACATCCAGCCCTTGTGCTGCGCGTCGCGCCGTCTCGTGAGCGCGGTCCAGCGGGCTGGTATAGATGGCCGCCAATTCCAGTTCGGCAACATGGCCACGCACAGCATCCGCCTGTGCCAACCCCGTTTCATTGAGTGGCACATCCGTTGACCCCTGCCAGCGGCGGGACAGGTTCCATTCTGTCTCGCCGTGGCGGAGAAAATAAAAGGGCTGGCGTTTCAGCATCTGGTCAGGGGTGTCCCTAGCCCAGTGCCTGTTCCAGGTCGGCGATAATGTCGTCGACATGTTCAATGCCAATGGAAAGCCGCACATAACCCGGTGTCACGCCCGTTGCTTCTTGTTCTTCCGGTGTCAGCTGGGAATGGGTTGTCGACGCCGGGTGAATAGCCAGGCTGCGCGCATCACCAATATTGGCGACGTGGTACAGCATCTCCAACTTGTCGATAAAGGCACGACCTGCTTCAACGCCGCCCGCCAACTCGAAACCAAGGAGCGCGCCATGACCGCCAGGCATATAGTCGTTGGCCCGCCGGCGGGCTTCGCCGTCTTGCAGGCTCGGGTGCGTCACGCTCGTGACTTTAGGGTGATCATTCAGCCAGGCAGCAACCTTGTCGGCATTGGCGCAGTGTTCGCGCATGCGCAAAGCCAGGGTCTCTAGCCCCTGGATAATCTGGAAAGCGTTCATCGGCGCCAGCGGTGCGCCCAGGTCACGCAACAATACAGTGCGTGCACGCATGATATAGGCGACAGGCCCCATTTCGCGCACGGCATCCACCCAAACGGCACCATGATAGTTGGGGTCTGGTGTGTTCAGGTTCGGCTGGCGTTCCGGGTTAGCCTCCCAGTCAAAATTACCACCATCGATGATCATGCCGCCAATCGAGGTGCCATGACCGCCGATATATTTTGTCAGGGAATAAACGATGATGGCTGCGCCATGATCAAACGGGCGGCAAAGCAGGGGTGCTGCTGTGTTATCCATAATCAGGGGAACGCCCATCTCGCGGCCGATGGCTGCCACTTCAGCAATGGGGAAAACCTGCAATTTCGGGTTTGGCAGGGTTTCTGCATAGTAAGCGCGGGTTTTGTCATCGGTTGCCGCACGGAAAGCTTCGGGGTCTGCGGGGTCAACGAAGCGTACTTCGATGCCCTGTGCCTTGAGCGTATTGGCAAACAGGTTCCAGGTGCCGCCATACAGGTCGGTGGAACTGACAATGTTGTCGCCAGCGCTGGCGAGATTTTGGATTGCCATGGCAGAAGCCGCCTGGCCGGAGCCTACCGTCAGGGCCGCCGCACCGCCTTCAATGGCGGTCATGCGGTCTTCGAGCACTGCATTGGTGGGGTTCATGATGCGGGAATAGATGTTGCCCAATTCCTGCAGGCCAAAGAGTGCCGAGGCGTGGTCGGCACTGTCAAACTGGTAGGATGTTGTCTGGTAGATGGGGACGGCAACAGCATTGGTTGCATCGTCCGTACGGTAGCCAGCATGCAGCGCCAATGTCTGCGGGTTCTTCGAATCTGTCACGGCAAATACTCCCTTGGAAATCAGGCAAGAGCGTGCCCCACTGCCCCTTTCAGATCAAGGGGGACAAATGACCACCCTTGTCGATATTCCGGTTGTCTGCTGTGCATTTACGCTGTAAATATATTGGGTCTTGAGATTTGGGGAGCTGCTTAATGCGCGTATCAGAAATTGAAAATCCAACTAACCCTTCCTTCCTGGGCAATGCGGCCCCGGTTGAGAAGGAAAACAACACCGCATGTACGGAAGTAATCGGGAAGGTGCCCGAAGAACTGGCTGGTTCTTTTGTCCGTATCGGCTCAAACCCTGTGTTTGTCGATAATCCGGAAACATATCATCCGTTCGACGGCGACGGCATGATCCACGAAGTTCATTTCCAGAATGGCACGGCCTCTTATGTGAATGCCTTTGTCAACACGAAAGGCCTGCAGCTAGAGCGCGAAAAAGGTGATTATATCTGGACTGGTCTAGCCTCACCGCCCGATTTCAACAATGAACATGGCATGATGAAGAACGTGGCCAATACGGCCATGGTTTTCCACGCAGGCAAGTTTCTTGCCCTTTGGGAGGGCGGTAATCCGCACCACGTTTCTCTGCCTAATTTGGAAACGGTTGCCGAGATTGACTATGACGGCAAACTGAACCACCCGTTTACGGCACATCCGAAGGTGGATGCCCAGACGGGTGAAATGGTGACCTTTGGTGCCTCTATTATGGCCAGCCCGTTCTGCAGCGTGTCACTGGTCGACAAGAATGGCGACCTGGTGCACACGACCGGCATCGACATGCCCAAGGCAGCGATGATGCATGACTGTGCCATTACGTCGAATTACACGCTGATCCTTGATCTGCCGTTCACCTACAATATTGAAAACATGGCCAAAGGTGAGCCGATCCTGCAATGGGACCCGGACAATGGTTCGCGCATCGGCGTATTGGCCCGTGGCGCAGATGGTGACCAGATCAAGTGGTTCACGATCGAGAACTGCTACGTCTTCCACACCGTCAACGCCTTTGAAGAAGGTGATGAAGTGGTGTTGGAAGCCTGCCGCACGCCAAAAATGCAGGCGCTGACGGATGGCCGCCCGGATGACGTGACTGTTGAAGACATGCCGCGCATGTACCAATGGCGCATGAACATGAAGACCGGTGAAGTGACTGAGAAGCTGCTGGACGCCGATTGGGGTTCAGAATTCCCGCGCATCAACGAAAACTATATGGGGCTGCGGAACCAGTATTCCTACAATGGCCGTATGTCGCCAGATGTCGCCGGTTTTGATGGCATCATTAAATATGACCTCGTGAACGAAACCTCGCAGCACCATGCCTATGGCCCTGGCCGTATTGGTGGCGAGCCGATGTTTGCCCCGCGTGCCGGTGGTACCTCGGAAGATGACGGCTGGGTTATCGGCTTTGTGTGGGATGAAAACACCCAGCGCAGCGAATGCATGATTTTCGATGCCGCCAAATTTGATGAAGGCCCCGTTGCCCGCATCATGATGCCGGAACGCGTCCCCTTTGGTTTCCACGCAGGATGGGTCAGCCAGGAACAGATTGACAGCCAAGTCTAGGCGCAATCAGCTTCGGCTATAAGAAATGGCGGCCTGTTGGCCGCCATTTTTTGTTGTGTGGACCTACTTCTTTTTGGAATCTTTGTCTTCGATGACAGGTGGTTCAGACGATGCAGCCCAAGCCTTTTGCTGATCAGAGCCAATATGCTGTGCCAGGAACAATTCCAGCTCGCGAAGCTAGGTGTGCCGTTCCCAAGGTTCAGAAAGAAAATGGGAACTGTCTTCGAGCTCGACAAATTTGTGTTCCTTGCCTTCCTTTTTGAGCTTCTTCGCCAACTTCTTTGAGTGATCGAAATCGACACGGCCATCTTCAGTCCCATGGACAAGCAGCACCGGTCTATTGATTTCCTCAACGCGCTTGATAGGCGAAATTCGTGTGATTTCTTTTTTGTCCAGGGTGCCCGCAACGCGGAAATAATCCCAATTGTATTCGTCGTAGTCGCCCCACTCTTTGAGTAGCATTTTGACGTCCGTTGGTGGTGCGAACGCTACAGCACATTTATAGAGTTCAGGCTGCCTGATGACGCCCATGAGAGAGGCATAACCGCCGTAAGACCCGCCAACGATACAGATGCGGTCGGAGTCGACATTTTCGTTGTCGATTAGCCAACGGGTGCCATCGGTAATATCGTCCTGCATTGAACGGCCCCATGCACCGTACCCCAGAGCTTCATAGCGACTACCATAGCCGGTCGAGCCTCGGAAATTTGGCTGTAGAACCACGTATCCCCTGTTGGCCAGAAACTGGGCCCACAGATCGTAGGTCATGTAGTCTCGAGCCCAAGGGCCGCCGTGAGGCATGATAACGGCCGGTAGTTTGCCTGCCTGCGCATATTTCGGCGTGGTGACATAAGCCGGGACGGACAGCGTATCACGCGCTTCATATCGCACTTTTTTCATCGGTGAGAGTTTGTCAGGAACGACCCCAGGATAGGGTATACCGAATTCTACCAATCGTTTTGGTTGGTCCGGCAGGTTGTAGAAGATGTAATAGGTCCCAGGATCATCCGGACTCACCGAGAGTACAATTGCGAAGTGTTCGTTCAGTGTGTTGGAGACCAGGTAATTATTCCGATTTGGCAGGGCTTGGTCGATTGACTTCCTGAATTTGGCGTAGTCTTCGTCGAAAAATTCATAAGTCCTGTAATCATTCACGTAATGGGCGGCGACGACCTTTTTCCTGGCGTTGGAAAGCAGAATACCGCTGACATCAACCTCATCGTGTTCGAATACTTTGCCGGCAAGCTCACCGCGCTCCAGATTGAATTTGAATAGCGTATCTCGCCCGGTAATGTGCGACGACATGACAAAGATAGACTCGTCGTCGAAACTGAATCCCAGCATGCGAAAGCGCCGGTCTTCAAACAGTTCATGGTCGTGCAGGGGGTACCATTCGCCATTCTTGCGCTTGATGAGCATCAGGCGGTTGTCGTCATCATCAAAGCCTTAGCCGTATTTGATTTCACCCTTCCAGTTTGCATACCAGTCATTGATATAATGATCTTCCTCTGGCTCCAGTATCAGCTCTTTTTCACCGGTATTGATGTTGAGCTTGTAGACATTGGACTGGTAGTCACCTTCTTTCGAAAATCCGATAAGGATGTGGTCTGGTTCGTCGGGCAGATAACTGATGACATCATCAAACCTTCTGCGAATCCATTTCATGCGCCTTTCGTCTTGCAGCAGCATCATGGCGTTGGCGCCATCCTTGTCGACCGCGAGCAGGCGACGGGTGGAGACCTTCAATTTTCGATAGATACGCAACCCATCTTTAATGGTGGCACTAAACAATATCCGGTTGTCGTTCGCCCAGTGGATCCAGTTGACCCAGGCGTCTTCTTCGGTTGACATTTCGAATATCTTGACGAATTGGTCGCCTTCGATGCGCACGACAACAAGGTGACCATCATCACCAACCATCTGGACAAAGGCGAGATGCGTGCCATCAGGCGAGATTTCCACGGCGCTGATTTGCCGGTCCTGGGCGAATTTTTTGATGGATATAAGGTGGCTTTGGTTGTTGGTTGCTGCAGGGGCAGCCTTTACAGGGCCCTGCGGCTCCACATCGGGCAACGTATCGCTGGACGGCAGTCCTGTAGGTGCCTGTGCTGGTGGTGCTTCACTTTGGTCGGCAACAGCATGGGTAAGGAGAAGGCTGTTTATGATCAGGGCAAAAGTGATGACAAGGAGGCGGTGAGAATTATTCATGTTTAAATGCCGCTTTAATCTTTGATTGTCTGGAACAACGAGTTGTCTGAATAGTGCTTTAAGGGGCCACTTCCACGCAAGTAGATAGCGTTCAACGACCTGCTGGGTCTGAAGTGTAGCTGTTCAGTTTCAATTTGCTTCACAGTGAGCGTCGAATTAGCTTGGAAGAACTTATGTGCTTGTTTGCATTCCGATAAATGGACCAGTTTGAACCTGACATGGACACACCAAGTCGTGCTCCCTTAGCCAAATTACAAGCTACCCGACTGGGGTTGGACACGCACCATCATGCCGTCGCCTATTTGAGGTATGACAGTGCCATATGCCGTTCCAACGGGTTGGCATCTGGCGCCGTGGTAGAGTTGCACAACGGTTCAAACGTCATATTGGCAACGGCCCATATTGTTATTTCGGATATCATTGATGCCGAGCAGATTGGTTTGTCAGAGTTGGCGTGGCAGCGGCTTTCTGCATCGGATGGGGTTGAGATCGGTGTAAGACGATCAGAGCCTGTAGAGTCTCTCAGTGGTGTGCGGTCCAAGATTTATGGCAACCCTCTGTCGCTCGAATCCTGTCAGGCCATTATTAATGATGTCGTTGCCGACCGGTTGTCGGACATCTACATCACAGCTTTTCTGACCTCGTGTGCCGGGGATAATCTCGACGAACAGGAAATGACCAACCTGACCCAGGCAATGGTTGAGTCCGGCGAACGGTTTGATTGGGGCACTTCGCCAATTGTCGACAAACATTGTGTAGGAGGCCTGCCAGGCAACCGGACGACGCCGATCATTGTTGCCATTGTCACCGCCTGCGGGTTGACCATGCCCAAGACATCTTCCAGGTCTATCACCTCACCGGCAGGGACAGCAGACACTATGGAGACAATGGCACCGGTGGAGCTCGACATTGCAGATATGCGCCGGGTGGTCGAGCAGGAAGGGGGCTGCATCGTTTGGGGCGGCGGCATGCAACTCAGCCCAGCCGATGACAAGCTCATCCGCATTGAACGGCAGTTAGACATTGATAGCGAGGGACAATTGGTCGCGTCGGTTCTGTCGAAGAAGGTTGCTGCCGGGTCTACCCACCTGATTTTGGACCTGCCCACAGGCCCCAGTGCCAAGGTGCGCACACCAGAAGCAGCCCAGATTTTGGGGGGACATCTGGTGCGCGTCGCCAGCCATTTCGGCATCGAGGCCGTTATCCATGTAACCGATGGGAGCCAGCCCGTCGGGCGTGGTATTGGCCCGGCGCTGGAAGCACGGGATGTTATGGCTGTCCTTCACAATAGCGAACGGGCGCCGGTAGATCTGAAAACACGGTCCCTGAATTTGGCTGGTGCTCTGTTGGAGATGGCCGGAAAAGCCCCATCAGGAAGTGGGTTTGCCATGGCGTTAGCAACATTGGAAAGTGGTGCTGCCTGGAAGAAATTTCAGGCCATCTGTGAAGCGCAGGGCGGCTTCCGCGAGCCACCCACGGCGGCACATAGCTTCCCTGTAACAGCAGCGCATAGCGGGGTGGTAGAGTTGATTGACAATCGCCTGCTTGCACGCGTCGCAAAATATGCCGGGGCCCCGGAATCTGCAGCTGCCGGCATTCAGATTCACCATTTTGTGGGGGATAGAGTGAACGCCGGGCAACCCTTGTTCAGTATCCATGCGGAAACACCGGGCGAGCTGTCCTATGCCCAGGATTTTGTCGAAGCCCATGGCGCCATGGTGCACCTGGGAGAACTGCCATGAATCCGTTGATTTTTGCGATGCCCGATTGTGATCAGTTGGCAGACAGGCTGGCTGGGTTAATGGCAGGTGACAGGGGTTTGATGGAAATGCGCCGTTTTCCAGACGGGGAGTCCTATGCCCGGTTGATGGATGACGTTTCGGGCCGGAATGTTGTCTTCGTTGCTTCACTGGTCAGGCCGGACGACAAAATCCTGGCCCTGATGTTTGCGGTTTCAACGGCCAGGGAATTAGGCGCCAAAACCGTAGGGTTGGTCGTACCCTATTTGCCTTATATGCGGCAGGATAGACGGTTCCATGAGGGTGAGGCTATTACCTCTCGTTGGTTTGCCAGGCTGGTTAGTTCTTTTGCAGATTGGATGGTCACTATCGACCCACATCTACACCGCTATCATTCGCTCGACGAAATCTACGATATAGAAGCCCACTCCCTCCGCGCCGCGCCGCTAATTTCTGCGTGGATTGCAGACAAAGTGGAAAAACCGCTTTTGGTTGGGCCAGACACGGAAAGTACACAATGGGTTTCAGTGGTGGCAGAGTCGGTAGGTGCGCCTTTCACAATCCTGGAGAAGAACCGCAAGGGTGACAGGGAGGTTGAAGTTTCCCGTCCAGACGTATCTGCCTGGAAGGACCATACACCCATCCTGGTCGATGACATAATTTCAACCGCGCGCACAATGATCGAAACCGTTGGACGAATTCAAGAAGTGGGTTTGCGGCCACCCATATGTATTGGCGTTCATGCTGTCTTCGCTGAACAGGGTTATGAGGCGCTCAAAGCTGTGAAGCCGGCCGACATCGTCACGTGTAATACGATCGCCCACGAGACAAATGCTATTGAAGTCGCGGAGTTGCTGGCAGACGGTATCTTGGATCGGGTATCTTTTCTGAAGCACTAGCCTCCTTGTAAAGGAACAGCCGCTTGCCGCTCACATACCATAACGCACTCTATACGTCGTTGGAGACGATGGGGCTTTTGAAGCCAGATGAACGACCTGTACTGCACCGTATGACGGGTGGTGTGTCTTCAGAAGTTTACAGGGTGGACATCGGCGGCCGGACGCTGTGCGTCAAGCGGGCCTTGCCTAAATTGCAGGTCGAGAAAGACTGGCATGCCCCTGTGGAGCGCAGTCGGTATGAGGCCGCCTGGATGAGGCTGGCGAACAGCATTTTACCCGGCATTGCGCCCGACCTGGTCGCAGACGACCCTGTTGGCCTGGTGATTGCCATGGCGTACCTGCCACCAGCCGACTATCCCCTTTGGAAAGATCAGTTGAGGACCGGTATTGCTGATGCAGCCGTTGCTGCCAGTGTGGGGCAGTCTCTGGCGGTGCTGCATGGCGCTACGGCCTATGATCGGGACATCGAGCGACAATTCGAAGGCACGGACGTGTTCTTTCACGCCCTGCGTATTGATGCCTATTTGTTAGAGGCGGCTCGTGTGCAGCCATCGGT
>JAURPT010000126.1 GCA_030836535.1 Alphaproteobacteria bacterium | reverse complement strand
TCTAGCGCAGTTTGGTTCTGTAATGAGCCGTCAATCCAGGTGAAGTGTGGGTGCATTTTGTGTTGTGCCTGTCGGCACAAAGCGCGGACAGAGTGGCCGCGATCCAAAAGAAGGTCGAGCGTATGTTGCCCGACAAAGCCCGTCGCGCCGGTTAGCGCAATCGTGTGTTGCGACTGGGCTCTGTCGTTCAATGCTTACCCGTGGCGGATTTAGGATGCGTGACATCCCAGGTATAGGGGTCGCTGCCTTCTTCTGGCAGCATTAACCGAGACAGGAAAGCCTCACGAGCCTTCGCGCGGCTTAGCTTGCCAGAGGATGTGCGGGGCAGGGCGCGTGGCGCAACAAGGGCAACATTAATGGTCACACCCAACTGCTTGCGTACGCGATCTTTAACATCGCGAACAAAGGCCTCTCGTTTTTCCAGGTCACGTGTGCGTGTCTGGATAAGCAGCATGGCCACTTCATCAGCGCCCGGGCCCGGGACAGAAACCGCTACACATTCGTCAGTCCGCTGACCTTCAATCTGTTCTACAGTCCATTCAATGTCCTGCGGCCAAAGGTTTTGCCCGTTCAGGATGATGAGGTCTTTGGCCCGGCCCACGATGTAAATAGCACCATCAAGGAAGTAGCCCATGTCACCCGTGTCGAGCCAACCATCTTCATCCAACACAGCGCGGGTTGTTTCCGGGTCGTTGTGGTATCCGGTCATCACGGCCTTGCCGCGAACATAGATTTTGCCAATGTCCCGATCAGCACAGAGGTCGTCGTCTTCGTTGCGGATTTCGACCTCAAACTGGGGCAATGGCACCCCGCAATTTACGACTTCACGTGTTTTTTCGGTGTTGGCTGCCGCAGGAATAGCCTTATTCTGCGCAGACAGTGCTGCTTCATCCACAATATCAACCATAATGCCTTCATCCAGCGGCATGAAGCTGACCGCAAGCGTACATTCTGCAAGCCCGTAGGATGGCACAAAGGCCTCTGGCCTGAAGCCCGCCGGGGCAAAGGTTTCCGCAAACTTCCGCATGGAGGGGGCTCGAATCATTTCGGCGCCCAGGCCAGCAACACGCAGGTTGCTCAGGTCCAATTCGGCGATTTTTTCTTCATTTACACGACGATAGACAAGTTCATAGCCGAAGCCGGGGGCGTAGCTGATGGTGCTTTTGTTGCGGCTCATGATCTCGAGCCACAACATCGGTCGTCGAGCAAAATATTCGGTCGGCAGGTAATCAATAGATGACTGAGTCATTACCATTGTCAGCAGCCCGCCTACCAGTCCCATGTCATGATAGAAGGGCAACCAGGACATTAGGCGGTCACCTTCGTGAATATTAACGCCCTCGCGGGCATTAGCTTGGCAGTTGTCCATAACCGCAGATTGCAGAATCGTTACCCCATGTGGGAAGCGGGTACTGCCAGATGAATATTGCAGATAACTGGTTTCGTCCGGGCCACACGGCACAAGCTCAACGTTGCTTTTTGGTAGGCCCTGAATATCAGCATAGGAGCAAACCACCGACATGCCCAGGCCTTCACCTGCTTCAATAGATAGATCGGAGACAACTTCTGGCATCAGCATTGAGGTTGAGCCACTGCTTTGTAGCTGTTGCCGTAATTGACGAATGTAGCCCTCGCGCCCTCCAAAGGAGATTGGGATAGGCAGGGGTACGGCAATAAGCCCAGCATATTGGCAGGCAAAAAAGGCGACAACAAAATCGGCACTGACATCTGCAACGAGCGCTACTCGGTCGCCCCTGGAAAGGCCAGCTGTCATCAACCTGTTAGCATAGGAAACAGCACTGTCACGTAGCTCAGCATAGGTAAGAACCGTTTCGAGCTCCCCACGCATGGAATAAAAATTCATGCCGCGCTGGCCTTGGGCGGCATAGTCCAGTCCCTCGGTCAGTGTCTCAAAGTCTACCTGGCGATGGGGTAAAGTTGGGTCATTTGTCGGGGTGGGAGTCACGCAGAATTTCCAACGGTTGCGAAGTGGATGAGGGTGCCGTTTTCGTTATGTGTCAGTTTAAGGCTACCAAGCCCATAAGGCTATTGTAGAATGCCGTTTACTTTCAATGCCTGAGCCACGGTTTCAGCCGGAAACAGGCAAGGAAGTGGCGTTTTTTACGCGCTTCACCATAGGATGGCAAGCCCGCATGAAGAAGGACGAAAAGTCGCAAAACAAGCGCCGCGCATTGGCCACAAAGCCAGTGACGGAAAGCTATCTTCGTAATGCTGGTAGCTACTACCTGCAGCGCTATGCATCCAGTGAAAAAAATTTTCGCGATGTGTTGATGCGGAAGGCCCGTCGTCGGTCGCTGGAGGGGGTTGAAGATAGCGAGTTGGCAAGTTGGATAGACCGCGTCTGTGAATTCTATCGGCAGATGGGCGCGCTGGATGACGCTGCCTATGCTGAAAATCGCGCGCGTTACATGCGTCGTTCTGGCCGGTCGGCCGCTTGGATACGTCGTGCACTGAAGGCGAAAGGAGTTGCTGCTGAACTGATAGAGCAAAAGCTTGTCGAGACAGACCAACAGGAATGCACGAATGACTGGCAGGCTGCATTGGCCTATGCGAAGCGAAGACGTTTTGGACCCTTTGGTAACAGGATGGGCCAGAACAAGTCTGCGTCCCGTGAACAGTGGTACAAGGAGCGCCAAAAGCAGCTGGCAAGTTTTGCCAGGTCCGGTTTTCGCTTCGATCTCGCCAGACGAATTGTCGATGCCCAGACCATTGATGAGCTGGAATCGGACGATTAACCGGTTTTACTTGCTTCACTCGTTCCCGCTGGGATAAAACCGCGTGAATTTGTGGGCACGTCCTGCAATTCCGGCACTTCTGCCAAAACATTCACGTCTTCAGGGGACCTTGCATGACGCGCACGATCGCACACGGTTTCGTTCGAAATTTCATGGGTAATGCACCCAGCTGGTACAAGCTGGCCATTATTGGTTTTTTGATTCTTAATCCCATGGTTCTGGTCATTCTGGGTCCCGTCGTAGCCGGTTGGCTGCTAGTGCTGGAGTTCATTTTCACGCTGGCCATGGCGCTGAAATGCTATCCGCTGCAGCCCGGAGGTTTGCTCGCATTAGAGGCCGTGTTCCTAGGGCTGACAACGCCCGGCGCGGTTAAAACCGAAATTGAACATGCACTGGAAGTGGTGCTGTTGCTGATCTTCATGGTCGCCGGCATCTACTTCATGAAGGACCTGCTGCTCTACGTCTTTACTAAAATCCTGCTACGTGTCCGGAACAAGATCGTTCTATCCCTGTTGTTCTCGTTTGTGGCAGCCGCTATGTCGGCCTTCCTTGACGCCCTGACCGTGACCGCCGTGGTGATCTCGATCGGTGTTGGCTTCTACAGCATTTATCACAAGGTGGCTTCCGGTAAGCATTTCGACCATGACCATGACCATCAGGATGATGAACAGGTTCATACCAATAATCGTAATGATCTGGATAATTTCCGCGCCTTTTTGCGCAGTCTGCTGATGCATGCAGCTGTTGGTACAGCGCTGGGCGGCGTATGTACGCTGGTGGGTGAACCGCAGAATATCATTATCGCCGAGCGTGCCAGCTGGGGTTTTGGTGAATTCTTCGTGCGCATGGCACCAATCTCACTGCCGGTTTTGGTTGTTGGCCTGTTGACGGCAATGCTTCTCGAAGTGACGAAGAAATTTGGCTATGGGGCCCAGTTGCCGAACAATGTCCGCAAAATTCTTGAAGACTACGACCTGTCAGAAGATGAAAAGCGCACACCGCAACAGGTTGCCTCATTAATTGCACAGGCTGTTGTTGCCCTTTGGCTGGTTGTCGGCCTGATCGGCCATTTTGCACCGGTAGGCCTGATTGGTCTTTCGGTTATTGTGCTGGCAACGGTAGCAACAGGCATTGTGGAAGAACACCGCATTGGTCACGCCTTTGAAGAAGCACTGCCCTTTACTGCCTTGTTGGTTGTGTTCTTTGCAGTGGTTGCTGTGATCAACGACCAGCAGCTCTTCCAACCCATCATCGTTGAAGTGCTGAAGATGGAAGGCCAGACGCAGATTGCAGCCTTCTATGTTGCCAATGGCGTGCTTTCGATGATCTCGGACAATGTGTTTGTGGCGACAGTGTACATTGGTGAAATTGCCAAGGCGCTGGCCGAAGGCGTTATTACGCGTGACCAGTTCGATATGCTGGCTGTTGCTATTAATACTGGCACCAATATCCCCAGTGTTGCGACGCCGAACGGCCAGGCCGCATTCCTGTTCCTGTTGACGTCTGCTCTGGCACCGCTGATCCGGCTTTCTTACATCCGCATGGTAATCATGGCGCTGCCGTATACGATTACCATGTCGATCACAGGCCTGATCGCGGTCTTCTACTTCCTGCAGCCTGCAACGGACACCATGTACGAGCGAGGTCTGATCGATCATCACGATGCTGAAATGGTGCTTGATAATGGCCATGGGGGTGGTCATCACTGACCACCCTTAAGGGTAAATTGGGTCCTTAACAAAACTTATCAGGAAACTGCATCAAATTCGCATAAAGTTGGCACTACATTACTGGTGATCATGTAACTACCTGTAATTACATGAAGTTTTAGTGACGTGAGTGCGAAATTCGATGCAACAGCTTGATGCCCAAACTGTAGAAAAAGGTTTGTCCCATGACGGTGCGCCGGGCACCGTGCCAGAGCCCACGCATGATATTCATGGCATGGTTAAATGGTATGACGCGGTCAAGGGATATGGTTTCGTTATCCCGGAAGATGGTGCTGACGACATTTTGCTGCATCATTCAGTGATGCGTGCTGCTGGGGTTACATTTCTTGCAGAAGGTACGTCTATTCGCTGCAAGGTCGTTGAGCGACACAAGGGGCTCCAGGTTGTCAGTATTGTCAGTTTTGATACCAGCACGGCCAAACCAATCCCGTCGTCGGATCATGAGAACACGGCCTCGAATGATCCCGCAGACCTGTCCAGTTTTATTGATACCCAGGTGAAGTGGTTCAACCGGGTGCGTGGCTACGGATTCGTTTCAGAAAACGAGCATAGCGAAGGCATTTTCATTCATATGGAAGTGTTGCGCCAGGCGGGCATTTTGCAGGTGCAGCCGGGGGACAGGCTGAAAGTTGCTATCGAAAAGGGCGATAAAGGCTTGCAGGCTCGAGAAGTCTTGCTGGTTGAGGACTAAGCCGCTACATCACCTATATGCGATATTTCTTCTATGCACCCCGTCGGCTGGGAGCCTTGCTCTTGCTGTTTTTGCTGACGTCTTGCGGGCAGGGCGCCAGTGAGGCAACGGCTTCGGACATCACCTTCGAGTGGGACCGACTGGAGATTGTTTCGAAGACTGACCGCCACCAATTGAATGTCGAGATTGCTGATACCTTCGAAAAGCGCCGTCAGGGATTGATGTTTCGTACCGAGATGCCCCCCAATAACGGTATGTTGTTTCTATTCGACAGCAGGCGTCGGCTCAGCTTTTGGATGAAGAACACCTATATTTCGCTCGATATGTTGTTTATCGACGAGCGGGGAATCATCCGCAGTATTGCTGAAAATACAGTGCCGGAATCGACTGTAGGGGTGTCATCAGGAGTGCGCGTTATAGCCGTTCTGGAATTGAATGCGGGCACAGCAAAGCGGCTTGATATCAGTGTTGGAGACCGGGTAGATCACCCCTTTTTTGATGCAAAGTAAGTTGTTGTAAACTTCTCAAATCAACTGCTTGCCAAATGCTTCAAAACCCCATACAAACCGCGGCACGGGGCGTAGCGCAGCCTGGTAGCGCAACTGGTTTGGGACCAGTAGGTCGGAGGTTCAAATCCTCTCGCCCCGACCATTTTTCAGCCCGTCAAGGGTAGGGGCCAACGGCCACAGCATCGCAGGAGAGACAAATGGACGTTGAAATCTTCCAACCCGCCAAGTCAGCGATGCAGTCCGGCAGAGCAAACACGAGACGCTGGCAGATCCGCTTCAAGCCTAGCAAAGCACGCCAAATTGATAGCCTTATGGGTTATGTCGGCGCCGGTAATATTGAGCGCCAGGTCAAGCTGAGCTTTGCGACCAAGGACGACGCCATCGCCTATGCAGAGGCAAATGGGCTTTCCTATCAAGTGCGTGAACCCAAAGCGCGCCGCGTGCCTATCAAGGCCTATGCGGATAATTTCAAAGCCCGCGTCTGATCGACTATACTGTTTAATCTGGCCCCGTAGCTCAGCTGGATAGAGCAACGGTCTTCTAAACCGTAGGTCGCAGGTTCGAATCCTGCCGGGGTCGCCATATCAAAACAGGTTCAAAGGGCCTGTTTTGATATGTGACTTTGGATCGGGATTTGAACTTTTCGGGCCGTAGCGTAGCGTAGGCAACGCGAGCCACACGTAGTGTTGCGCAGCGGTAATCCTGCCGGAGTCGCCATTCCGAAATCGGTCCGGAGGGCTGGTTTGAACCGGTTTGTCTTGGGGGACTATTCATGGCTGACAAGCGCCAGACGCTTTACATCTCAATTACCGCGCCCGATCAGGTTGGGCTTATCTCCAGCATCACTGCCCGGTTGTTCGACCTGGGCGCGAATTTGGCAGATACCTCCTTTGCAGTGTTGGGGACGGGGAGTGAGTTCACGGCTGTTGCTGATATCGGGACTGAACTATCTGCCAACAGTGTTTTGGTAGATTTGTTGAAACTGGATGAACTGGCGGATGCCCGGATCAAGGTAGAGCCCTTCGACTTCGAGGCAACCCAGGCAGCTAATGCCAAGATCACCCATCGTATTGAAGTGGGGGGCGGCGACAGACCGGGGCTGGTTGCACGCCTGACGGAAGCCTTCATGGACTATGACGCCAATGTTGTCCGTATGAATTCGGTTAACGTGCCAACAGGTGATGGTAGAAGTCGTTATGTCACGCGTTTTGCCGTATCAATCCCGATAGCGCGCGAAGCATCCTGCCTGGCGGCCATTCACAACATAGCCCAGCAACTGGAATGCAGTTGCTCGGTGATGCCGATAGACTAGAAAAACTAGTTCAAGGTGTTGATGGGTTGTTCACCCATCAGAGGCACGGCCAGCGTTTCTTCTTCTTGGTGCTCTCTTAATGACGAGAGCACGCCTTCTACGCCTTCACGGAAGGCAATACTGGTGACTTCTTCATGGTTGGTTTTAACCATGCTGACGCCTTCGATCAGCACGTCAATAATCGTGAGTTCTTCGCCTTGCGGGCGAACACGCCAGTCCACGTAAAAATTCTCACTGGTCATGACGATCTGGGTCTTGATGAACATATCGCCACGCTTGGTGACCGAATGGCCAATGACTTCCAGATATTCATTATTGAAGGCGGACAGTCGCGACATCAGCGTGTCGAACATGAAATTGCTGAACAGGCCCATATATTCGTCGCGCTGGACGGCATTCATCTTGCGCCAATAGCGACCAATGACAACCTTGGCAATGTAGTCGCCATCAAAACTGGCTTCCAACATGCTGCGGAATTCTTCATTGCGCAGGTCTTCTGCAATTTCGGGGTTGTCGAGCAACTCGATTGTTCTGTCAGCCAGATCCTGGATAAACGCACTGGCTTGGGCAATCTCTTCGGGGGAGCGCTCAACAGGGTCTGCAGCCTGCACGGCAGGTGTCATCACAACAAACATGATGGCAACCAGTGTTTCTAGTGCATGACGCAGCATGATCATTCCCGTTCAGCTCTCCCGATATCGGAAAATGTAGCAACTTTGCCCCATAGTTCCAGCGAATAAGCCTCTTCTCTATCGCGTTTCGGTAATCTCGCCAGTGGCAACACGGGAAAGGTAGCCGTTCAGGTCCCGCTTTACCTCGGGCATCATGATGTAGAGCCCGATGATATTCCCGAAGCTCATGGCGAAGATCATGGCATCTGAGAAGCCAATGACAGCGCCTAAATTCATGGCAGAACCGATAACAACAAACATCAGGAACAAGAGCTTATAGGTCAGGTCCATGGCTTTGGAGTCGCCGAACAGATAGGTCCAGGACTTCAGGCCGTAATATGACCAGGTGATCATGGTCGAGAAGGCGAACAGGACCACGGCGATAACAAGGATGTAGTCAAAGCCAGGGATGATGCTGTTAAAGGCACGGGAGGTCATTTCAATGCCTTCCATGCCCACATTCAAATGGGCGCCCGTAATGATCACGACCAGCGCCGTAATTGTGCAGACAACGATTGTATCAATGAACGGCTCCAACAGGGCAACCAGTCCTTCGGAGACAGGTTCATTGGTCTTCACGGCAGAATGAGCAATCGCAGCCGATCCAACACCGGCTTCGTTTGAGAAAGCAGCACGTTGGATACCCTGGATCAATACGCCGATCAGGCCACCACCAACGGCTTCAGGCGCAAAGGCGCTTGTAACGATCAGCCCAAAGGCTGCGGGCACGTCGGTAATGTGCCCCAGAATGATGCAGAGGCCCGCCGACACATAGATGAGGCACATAAAGGGCACGAGAATACGCGTGACCCGTCCGATGCTACGGATGCCACCGATAATCACAAGCCCGACAAAGACAGCAATGGTAGAGCCGAAGAGCCAGCCATAGTGGCCGTCGAAGCCAAATTCAGCAGCAACGGAATGGAACTGGGCATAGGCCTGATTAGCCTGGAACATGTTGCCGCCACCGAAAGAGCCGCCGATACACATGACTGCAAAGAAAATGGCGAGGATTTTACCAAACACCGGCCAGCCGCGATCAGTCAGCCCGGTGCGCAGATAGTGCATGGGGCCGCCAGAAACAATGCCATCTGGCCCAATAGTGCGATACTTCACGCCCAAGGTACATTCGACAAATTTGGATGACATGCCGAGGAACCCGACAAGGATCATCCAGAAGGTGGCACCAGGGCCGCCAAGACTGATGGCGACAGCGACGCCGGCAATATTACCAAGACCTACTGTGCCGGACAGGGCGGCTGACAGTGCCTGAAAGTGGGTGACTTCACCATCATGGCTGGGGTCATCATATTTGCCGCGGACAATGCGCAAGGCTTGCCCAATGCAGCGCAGATTCACAAACCGGAAATAGATGGTGAAGATCGCAGCCGCAACCAGCAGCCAAACTAGAACGAGCGGCAGGCCGACGCTATTGATGTCGACAGCAAAGAAAACGATGTTCTCAATGAAGTGGGTCGCAGGAGATACCCACTCGTTAATTTTCTCATCAATGTCCATGGATTACGGCACCACAGTTACGGGGATAGGCGAGGTCTGAATGACGGAATGCGCAGTACTGCCAAGCAGAGCAACCGCCAGGCGGGTGTGGCCGTTGCGCGCCAGGAAAATATGTGAGGCACCATGTTGTTCGGCAAGATCCAACAACGTTTTGGCGGGGTGGCCATGGTGTACGTCTGTTGAAACTTCCAATGGCATATCTGCCAAAGTGTCCAGCACTGGCTGGATGACTTTGGTTTGTGCCCGGTCTAACTCGGCTTCCTTGATTTTGTGTCGTTCTGCCAGTTCTTCGGGGCCCATGATGTCAAATCCAGACCAGTCGATAGCGTGAGCTACAACAAGTGACGCGCCAGCGAATCTCGCCTGTTCTGCCGCGTAGCTTGCCGCTTTGAGCGCGTGGTCGGAGCCATCGACCCCAACGAGATAGGTAGTGCTCATAATTACCTCCAGTACAAGCGGTTACAGTCGGCCATCATTGACACAAAGGCAATACGTCAATCGAGCAACCTGTCAGGCAGCCACATGGCAATCTCCGGGAAGACGGCTATTAGCCCCAGGCCAACCAGTTGGATCAGCACGAAGGGGATAACGCCTTTGTAGATTGCCTGAATCTTGATGCTCTTTGGTGCAACGCCTTTCAGATAGAACAGTGCGAAGCCAAAGGGTGGCGTCAGGAAAGACGTCTGCAGGTTCACAGCAACCAGAATGGCAAACCACGGCAACAGGCTAGCAGCGGGGACATGCTCACCAAAGTCCAACATGCCGACGATAGGCGCAAAGATTGGCAGAACGATCAACGTGATCTGGATCCAGTCCAGGAAGAAGCCAAGCATGAAGACGATTAGCATCAAGATCAGCAGAATGCCCCAGGAACCCATGCCAATACCGGTTACGAACTGGCTGATCAGGTCATGACCACCCAAGAAGGCGAAGACGAAGGAAAAGGCCGTGGCCGTGACGAAAATGCCGAACAGCATCGCGCCTGTCAGGGCAGAGCGCTCCAGCACGTCCTTCACGACTGGCAAGGTCAGTCGGCCATTGAACAGCGCCAGTAACACGGCGCCCATGGCACCAACGCCAGACGCTTCAGTTGGTGTCGCAAAGCCCGCGAAGATGGACCCAAGCACCATGACAATCAGCGCCAGCGGCGGCAGGAAGCTTTTCAGCATCAGCATGATCAGCTCACCAAAGCCTTCCGGGCCTTCTTCATCCGGCATAGCTGGTGCGCGGTCGCGGTTCATGGTGGCCGTGGTCAGAATGTAGACCATGTACATACCAGCAAGCATCAACCCGGGAATGATGGCGGCCATAAACAACGTGCCGACGGAAATGGACAGCAGATTACCCATGATCACCAGCATAATGCTGGGGGGAATGAGAATGCCGAGTGTCCCGGAAGAGGCAATGGTGCCGGTAGCAAGCGCCGGGTCATAATTCCGTTGCAGCATGGGCGGCAGGGCCAGCAGGGTCATCAAGACCACCGAGGCGCCAATGATCCCGGTGCTGGCAGCCATGACAACGCCGAGCATCATTACGGAGAGGGCCAGACCGCCCGGGATGCGGCGGGTCAGAACCTGCAAGGCGTCCAGCAGATTGCCGGCAACGCCACTTTTCTCCAGCATGGTGCCCATGAAGATGAACATGGGAATGGCCACCAATAGCAGGTTGTTCACATTTTCACCGTGGATGCGCAGTACGACGGTAAAGAATTGCTCCCATTCAAAAACACCAAAACCGATGCCGATAAAGCCAAAGATCATGGCGACACCCGCCAGACCGAAAGCCACCGGATAGCCTGTGAACAGGAACACCGCCAGAAGCGGGAACATCAGGAGGGGGAGTAGAGGAATGATGGCTTCCATTATTCCCTCCCTTCCGTAGCAGCGGCCAGTTCTTCACCAGCCTCAATCATGTCGGCATGGTGCGTTTCCGCAATAAAGGCAGCGTGTTGGCGCTGCTCTTCGTTACCCCAAAGGTAGAGAATGCATTTGAAGACGATGGCAAAGCCCGTCAGCAACAGTAGGAAGAAGCCGAGCGGGATCATGCCTTTGATAATCCAGCGGTCGGAAAGACCGGATTGCTCAGAGGTCTCGCCCATCAGGAACGACATTTCAGCGAATTCCCAACCCCAATAGATCACGATCATGCAGTAGGGAATGACGAAGATCAGGCTGCCGATTAGTTCGATCCATACGCGGGTGCGGGGGGAGAACTTGTCGCGCAGCAGCTCAATGCGTACATGGGCGTCTTTGATATAGCCGAAGCCCAGTGTCAGCAGGAACAGCGCACCGTGAAAGTGCCATTCGAGCTCCTGCAGGATGGTAGAGCTGACCAGCGTGATATTCTGCGCACGCGAAATCACATCTAACATGATGGTCAGCATCAGGAAGATGGCCAGCCATGACGCCAACCGCCCCATGGCGGCAACAAAATGGTCCAGCAACAATGTCAGGCGGTCCAGGAATGCCATGATGAAACTCCGGGCCGTCTACTTCAGATATCCAAGGTCGCGCCATTCCGCATTTTTTTCGCGGAAGGCAACGAAGGAGTCATAAACACGCTTGAAGTCCGGGTCGAGCGCTGACTGCTCTTCAGCCACTTCCAGCCAGGCCGCGCGGAGAGCCTCCAAAACATCGGGCGACCAGGTGTGAATGTTCACGCCTTTTTCTTTTAGGGTGGCGATAGCGTCAGACTGAATGGAGTCGCCTTCGGCGATGGAATAGCGGATCGAGTCACCACAAACGGCTTCAATCTGCGCCTTTTGGGTATTGTTCAGCTTGTTCCACTCATCGAGATTGATCATCAGGTCAAAGAAGGTAGACTGCTGGTGCCAGCCGGGGAAATAATAGTGCTTTGCCACCTGATAGAAACCGAGATTGATATCAATGGCGGGCATGGCGAACTCAGTGCCATCGATGGCGCCCAGTTCTAGCGCCGGGAAGATATCACCCCCGGCCAGAAGCTGCGTACTGGCACCCAATTTTTCAACAACTTTGCCGCCCAGGCCAAAGAAGCGGATTTTCAACCCGTTGAAGTCTTCCGGCGAGGTGATCTCCTTCTGGAACCAGCCGGAGGCTTCCGGAGCGATCATGCCGCACATGACGCTGTGGACGTTGTAGCGGTGGTAGATTTCGTCAAAAAGTTCTTTACCGCCACCAAAATAGAACCAGGCCAGATATTGGTCAGACTTCATCCCGAAAGGCACGGCAGAATATAGCTGCAGGGCAGGGACCTTGCCGGCCCAATAGCCGGGGGTGGACCAAGCAGCTTCCAGCGAGCCCATGGCAACGGCCTCAAAGGCCTCCAGCGGCGGAACCAGTGCTTTTGGCTCATAAAAGCTGATCTCAATATCACCGCCAGAGACGGTCTCAAGTTGTTTTGACAGGCGGATCGCCAGTGACCCCAGCTGTGGCAGGGTGCTGTTATAGGCGCTCGACATTTTCCATTGAACGGTGGCTTTCCGAATCTTTTCGGGGTTTTGTTCGACGGTGGTTTCACCGCAGGCGGCCAGACCGGTGGTCAGTGCAGCACCCAGCAGGAAGGACTTGAATTTTGCGTTAATCATGAACCTGAGATCGTTGCTTCAAAGTGGGCAGACATCTTGCCTCACTTTGTAGGGCGCGACAAGGCACGAGCGTTGTGTACCCTGTCACTGTTGGATCATTTGCCATGCTTGGGGCATAGACCTAAACTGTATACCTGTTTATGATCGCGCATTGGCAGGGGTGTATGACCATATGCGATGGTTTCTGATCGTTGGAGGGAGCGATATGACCGACCTGATTTTGGGTAGTGCCGTCTTTTTTCTAATCCACGCCGTTGTGGCCGGCACTGCCGTGCGGTTTCGCATCATTGATGCCATCGGGCTTAAAATATATGTGCCGATCTTTGCCATTGGCTCGCTTGGTGGACTCTGGTGGATGTCGACCTCATACAATGCGGTGCGTGAGGCAGGCGTGACCATGCTTTGGAATGCCTGGCCATGGGGAGATTGGTTGACGGCCATCTTGATGTTACCCGCTCTCTTGCTGGTTGTTGTCGGCTTGATGACCAAAAGCCCGACAGCTATGGAACAGGGCAAGCTGCTGGAAGAGGGCGACGCTGTTACTGGCATTTTGCGGGTAACCCGCCACCCATTCCTGATTGGTGTCGCACTTTGGGCGGCAACGCACATGATCACCAATGGCGATCTGGAATCCCTGATCTTCTTTGGGACGTTTCTGATCGTGGTGCTCAACGGCATGCGTAATATCGACCGCAAGCGCCTGCGTATTCATGGTGATGCCTGGACGAAGTTTGAAGACAAGACGTCGGTTATGCCCTTTGTCGCCATTGCGCAGGGACGCAACAGCTTCAATATGAGTGAAATAGGGCTGGTTAAACCCCTATTGGGGCTGGTCGTCTACCTGGCGCTGGCTTGGTCCCACGGCATGATTTTTGGCCCGCCAACCATCTTATTCGCGGGCATGTAATCAAAATAGGACGTCGCTGATTAGCGGCTGAGTTCCTTCATGGCCCGATCAAGACCATCGAGGGTCATGGGGAACATGCGGTGGCCGAACAGCTGCTTGATTACTTGGATCGACGGCGTGCTGTCCCAATAGCCTTCGGGTACCGGGTTCAGCCAGACGGACTTTGGATAGACATTCATCATCCGTTGTAGCCAGGTTTCGCCAGATTCTTCGTTCCAATGTTCCACAGACCCGCCCGGATGCACGATTTCATACGGGCTCATGGTTGCATCACCAACAAAGATGACTTTGTAGTCATGCGGGAAGGTATGCATCACTTGGAAGGTGGAAAGCTTGTCGGCACGGCGGCGGACATTGTCCTGCCAGACTTCTTCGTACAGGCAGTTGTGGAAGTAGAAATATTCCAGGTTCTTGAATTCACTACGCGCCGCAGAGAACAGCTCTTCACAGACTTTGATATGCGGGTCCATGGAACCACCAACGTCCAGGAACAACAGAACCTTCACGTTATTGTGGCGTTCGGGAACCATTTTGAGGTCCAGGAAACCGGCATTGCGCGCGGTTGACCGGATCGTATCCGGCAGGTCGAGCTCTTCGGCATTACCGTCTCGAGCCCAGCGACGCAGGCGGCGCAAAGCGACCTTGATGTTACGGGTGCCCAGCTCGATAGTGTCGTCGAGGTTCTTAAATTCGCGCTTGTCCCAGACCTTGACGGCTTTGCCCTGGCGGCCTTCTTTCTGGCCGATGCGGACACCAGCCGGGTTGAAGCCATAGGCGCCGAAAGGAGACTTGCCGGATGTGCCGATCCACTTTTCGCCGCCTTCGTGGCGTTCGTCCTGTTCCTCAAGGCGTTTCTTGAGGGTCTCCATCAGCTCATCGAAGTCCATTTCTTCCATGGCCGCCCGTTCTTCTTCGGTGAAGAACTTTTCCTGGAGCTGCTTCAACCAGTCTTCAGGAATGTCGTGCTCTTCTTCATCGCTGGTAAACTCGATCCCCTCAAAGCATTTACCGAAAACCCGGTCAAATTTGTCGAGGTTCTTCTCGTCCTTCACCAGCGCAGAACGGGCGAGGTAGTAGAAGTCGTTGATCTTGTAGTTGGCGACGCCTTTTTCCATGGCCTCTAGCAATGTGAGATATTCCCGCAGTGAAACGGGAACCTTGGCCTCTTTGAGCTCATAGAAAAAGTTGATGAACATATTACGTTCCTGTTGCTAACGATGCCTAACGCGTGGTGTCCCGGCGGGACAGGAAGGCGAGACGTTCAAACAAGTGTACATCCTGCTCGTTCTTGAGCAAAGCACCATGCAGCGGCGGGATAACCTTGTTCGGGTCACGCTCACGCAGAATTTCATCCGGCATGTCTTCCGCCATCAGCAGCTTCAGCCAGTCCAGCAGCTCAGACGTGGACGGCTTCTTCTTCAGGCCCGGTACATCGCGCACTTCGTAGAAGATCTGCAGCGCTTCGCCGACCAGTGACTTCTGGATATCCGGGAAATGCACGCTGATGATTTGGCGCATCGTGTCGGGGTCTGGGAAGGTGATGTAATGGAAGAAGCAACGGCGCAGGAAGGCGTCCGGCAGTTCTTTTTCATTGTTCGACGTGATGATCACCAATGGGCGGTTCTTGGCGACAACATGTTCCTGCGTTTCGTAAACGAAGAATTCCATGCGATCGAGTTCCAGCAGAAGGTCATTCGGGAATTCGATATCGGCCTTGTCGATTTCGTCGATCAAAAGGATCGGGGCGACATCACCGGTGAAGGCTTCCCACAAGTTACCCTTGATGATGTAGTTGGAAATGTCGTGGACTTTTTCGTCACCCAGCTGCGAATCCCGCAGGCGGGAAACTGCGTCATACTCATACAGACCCTGTTGCGCCTTGGTGGTGGACTTGATGTGCCAAGGGATCAGCGGGCGACCCAGTGCTTTGGCGACTTCTTCAGCCAGCACGGTTTTACCGGTGCCGGGTTCACCTTTGATCAGAAGCGGGCGTTCCAGGGCGATGGCGGCATTCACAGCGACCATCAGGTCTTCGGTGGCGACATAATTGTCGGTACCTTCGAATTTCATATTCTGTCTCATTTGCAGATTAGCCAAGAGTTACTGCTCGGCAACTTAGAGTGCAGGGCAGGGGGGATCAAGCGCTTTCCCTGTTTGTGGTGGATGTCTTCTGTCGTGCAGAGCCAGGAACGCAATTTTCACGTTTTGTACTGTACAATCATGCGCGCAGGTTTTTTTGGAAACCGTGCAATGATCATCTTGCGTTGGGGTAGCCTCACGCTGTATATCAGGCACCAAATTGTGGAATGGGTCTAAAGTCAGACCGAGCCTTTTTGGAGAAGCAGAGTGAGTCAGACGATCGATATTGATCTACCTGAAGACTACCGACCATCACCCGACGAACCTTTCATGAATGAGCGCCAGACGGCCTTCTTCCATCGCAAATTGCTGGATTGGAAAGAGGAAATTGTGCGCGAATCTCGTGAGACACTGGACCACCTGCAAGAAGGTGGCATCCAGGAGCCGGACCTTGCGGACCGTGCATCGACGGAAACTGATTGGTCCCTTGAACTGCGTACCCGAGACCGCCAGCGGAAATTGATCTCCAAGATCGATGCTGCGATTCGGCGTATTGAACAAGGTGAATACGGCTATTGCGAAGTCACCGGTGAGCCGATTAGTCTCAAGCGCCTGGAAGCGCGGCCGATCGCGACCATGTCGCTTGAAGCGCAGGAGGCCCACGAACGGATGGAGCGGATTTACCGCGACAACTAGGTTTCTTACTGCGCCTGAAGATACAAAGCCCCGCCTGAAGAAGCCCTGCTTCTCGGCGGGGCTTTTTTTGATTCTTTGTTATGCGCCGGGCTATGTGCAGGTTTTTCTGATTATACCGGCCAATTTTGCCCAAATAGGTGAGAACAAAAATAGAATAAAATAAAAAAAATCCATATATTCAGGGCCTTATAAAACCCCTTTGCATATAAGAACAAAACGTGTACATATGGCGCATTGCAATGCAAAAAGCTGTGTGAAATAAGGAAGGGGAACAGGTCGTGTCTACCAAACTTCAAGTCGTTGAACAGGATAATATGGATAAGCAAAAAGCGCTCGATGCTGCCCTGAGCCAGATTGACCGTGCCTTTGGTAAAGGCTCCGTTATGAAGCTGGGCCAAAAGGATGCTTCAGTTGATATTGAAGCCGTTTCCACAGGCTCTCTCGGGTTGGATATTGCCCTTGGCATCGGTGGTTTGCCGCGCGGCCGCGTTATTGAAATTTACGGGCCGGAAAGTTCCGGTAAGACAACACTGTCGCTTCATGTTGTTGCAGAAGTTCAGAAGCGCGGTGGTATCGCCGCTTTTGTTGATGCCGAGCATGCACTCGACCCAACCTATGCTGCCAAGCTGG
Source organism: Alphaproteobacteria bacterium (assembly GCA_030836535.1). Lineage (GTDB taxonomy): Bacteria > Pseudomonadota > Alphaproteobacteria > SMXS01 > SMXS01 > SMXS01. Next base: position 39 of record JAURPT010000126.1, on the reverse strand, counting down.
GTGTCGATATTGATGAATTGCTCATCTCACAGCCTGATA
>JAURPT010000125.1 GCA_030836535.1 Alphaproteobacteria bacterium | reverse complement strand
GGTTGGCAAAAGCAATCAGGCGTTCGGTGATCTCAACTTCGTCGATCCCGTCTTCTTCGATCCACTCATCAAGGGGTGGTTCTTCCCGGAAAATGCGGTGCATTTCCACTTTCAAGCCGTCGGTGTCCCACTGTTCCGGGTAGGTTTTGGGCGGAATGTGGTTGGCAACGGTTCGCTCAATCGTATCGATGCGCATATCGACCACGGTGGCAGAAACATCGGTGGTTTCCATTAGTTCCTTGCGCTGGTCATAGATGGCCTTGCGCTGGTCATTCATCACATCATCGAATTTCAGGATGTTTTTGCGGATGTCGAAATTGCGCTGTTCGACCTTGATCTGGGCTTTCTCAAGCGCCTTGTTGATCCAGGGGTGCACAATGGCTTCGCCATCTTCCAACCCCAGCTTGACCAGCATATTGTCCATGCGCTCTGACCCAAAAATGCGCATCAGGTCATCTTCCAGCGACAGGTAGAATTTGGAATTGCCGGGATCACCCTGACGGCCGGAACGACCACGCAGCTGGTTATCAATCCGTCGGCTTTCATGGCGTTCAGTGCCAATCACATAAAGCCCGCCAGCTTCCAATACCTGTTGTTTCTCGGCGGCGACTTCTTCCTCGATCTCTTTGACCTTGGTAGCGCGCTTGTCATCGTTTTCGATGCTGGCAGCTTCATCTTCAATACGCATGTCGAGGTTACCGCCCAGCTGGATGTCGGTGCCACGACCAGCCATATTGGTCGCGATGGTCACAGCCCCCAGGCGGCCTGCCTGGGCAATGATATGCGCTTCACTGTCATGGAAGCGGGCGTTCAGCACATTGTGCTTGATCTTCTTTTTCTTCAGCTCTGCCGCCAGTTCTTCTGACTTTTCGATACTGACGGTACCGACCAAGATGGGCTGGCCCTTTGCATGGGCCGCCAATACTTCTTCGACAATGGCGGCGTATTTCTCTTCCGTCGTGCGGTAAACCTCGTCGTGCTCATCAGCTCGGGCAACGGGTACATTGGTCGGAATATCGACGACACCCAGGCCATAGATCGACATGAATTCTTCTTCTTCTGTCGAGGCCGTACCGGTCATGCCGGAAAGCTTCGGGTAGAGGCGGAAGTAGTTCTGGAAGGTGACGCTGGCGAGGGTCTGGTTTTCATTCTGGATCGCCACACCTTCTTTGGCTTCGAGTGCCTGGTGCAGGCCTTCTGAATAGCGGCGGCCTTCCATCATACGACCGGTGAATTCATCGATGATGACCACCTGGTTATTCTTGACGATATAGTCCGTGTCGCGCTGGAACATGATGTGCGCGCGCAAGGCCTGCGTTACGTGATGAACGATGGAGACATTCTCAATGTCATAGAGGCTATTACCCTTCAGGAGGTCTGCCTCACGCAACATGTCTTCCACATGCTCATTACCTTCTTCTGTCAGGGCGACGGTTTTGCTCTTTTCGTCCAGCTCGTAGTCTTCTTCCACCAGCTGGGGAATGAACTTGTCGAGGGTCTGGTAAAGCTCTGAATTGTCTTCCGTCGGGCCAGAAATAATCAGTGGCGTCCGCGCTTCATCAATCAGGATCGAGTCAACTTCATCGACGATGGCAAAGTTGAAAGGACGCTGCACCATGCGGTCCAGTGAATGGGCCATATTGTCGCGCAGGTAGTCGAAGCCATATTCATTGTTGGTGCCGTAGGTGACGTCGCAGGCATAAGCCATGCGGCGTTCATCATCGGTCATGCCGTGGGTGATGCAGCCAACGCTAAGGCCGAGAAAGCGATAAACCTGCCCCATCCACTCAGCGTCGCGGCTGGCGAGGTAGTCGTTCACGGTGACAATATGGACGCCTTTGCCTTCCAGCGCGTTCAGGTAAGTCGCCAGCGTTGCCACAAGCGTTTTACCTTCACCGGTCTTCATTTCAGAGATTTTGCCGTCATTCAGGACCATGCCGCCGATCAGCTGCACATCAAAGTGGCGCTGGCCAAGGGTGCGGCGGGCGGCCTCGCGCACAGTGGCAAAGGCTTCGTTCAACACGTCATCCAGTGTTTCGCCATTGGCCAGGCGGTCACGGAATTCATCGGTTTTGCCGCGTAATTGCTCGTCTGTCAGGGGCTCCATCTGGTCTTCAAGCGCGTTGATGGCCGCAACCCGCTTCATATAGGGGCGTACTTCCCTGTCATTGGATGAACCAAAAAGCCGTTGGCCAATTTTGCTGAGACCGAGCATGAATTTTTCCTGATGTCCGCTATGGCGGATTAATTGACGTCTTCGGACAGATAGGGTGCTTGCCGCGTCCTGTCAATGCGTGTTGTCACCTGCCCTGCCATGCGCCCTGGGTGGGGGTCTTTCGGTGCCGCGCCAGATCATGTATCACAGAGGCAGGTAAAGCTTCGAAGAGCGGGGTTGAGATGACAGATCAGGGCAATATGAACATGTCTCAGAGTGATACGGATATGGGGCTTGTCGCCTATATATGTTTTGCAGTTTCGGCCATTCCCGGCCTGCAATTGGTGGCGCTGGCAGGCCTGTTTATTGCCTACAACCAATTGGGTAAAGACCATCCTGAATGGCTGCAGACACACTTCACCTGGATGATCCGCACCTTCTGGCTTGGCCTGGCCTTAATTGTGCTGGCGACGCTGGTTTCGTTCTTCACGTTCGGCCTGCTGAGTGGCCTGGCATTTGGTGTGGTGTTTGTCTGGTATGTGATCCGCTTATTCGTTGGCTGGCGCGGTCATTCAAAGGGCATTGCCATGGCCGACCCGAACAGTTACCTGTTCGGCTGAATTTTACCCTCTTTATGAAAAGACGTGTTGACCCGTGAAGATCGAAAAAACATCACCTCTTGCGCCGGAAAAATTTCCGGATATACCCCCTATTAATGGCGTGCTGCTTGGCACGGCAGAGGCCGGCGTGCGCTATGAGGGCCGCACAGACTTAACGGTGATGCAGTTTGCCGAAGGCACGACAGTGGCCGGTGTTTTTACGCAGAACACCATGCCGGGTGCACCGGTCACCTGGTGCCAGGACGCACTGACGGCCTCTGGTGGTGCTGCACGGGCCCTCGTCGTTAAGGCAGGCAATGCCAATGTGTTCACCGCAGAAGAGGGCATGAACGCCTGCCGGGCCATTGCTGATTGTACAGCGGACGTACTCGACTGCCCCACTGATCAGGTGATGTTGAGCGCCACAGGCGTTATTGGCGAGCCGCTGCCTTATGAAAAAGTAACGGCCATTTTGCCTGATGTGCCGCTGGCGGCTGATGGCTGGGCGGATGCCGCTGACGCGATCCTGACGACAGACACCTTCCCCAAGGGCTGCACGGTCGAGACAGATATTGTTGGTGTGCCAGTGCGGATCAACGGCATTGCCAAAGGCTCTGGGATGATCGAGCCGAATATGGCGACCATGCTGGCCTATGTGGCTACAGATGCAGCCCTGCCCGTGAGTGTGCTGGATGCCCTGCTGCGGGAGACGAACGAACAATCCTTCAACGCAATTACCGTTGATAGCGATACGTCCACGTCCGATACGGTGTTGCTGTTTGCCACAGGGCAGGTAGCTCATAAATCCGTGACGCAGGCAGAAGACCCGGCACTGGCGAATTTTCGGCAGGCGCTACAGGGCCTGATGACCGACCTGGCGCAGCAGATTGTGAGGGACGGTGAGGGCGCGACCAAATTCATCTCTGTGCAGGTGAGGGGTGCTGTGTCGGACGCCTCTGCCAAGGTCATTGCCAAGTCCATTGCCAACTCCCCCCTGGTGAAAACAGCCATTGCTGGTGAAGACGCCAATTGGGGTCGTGTGGTCATGGCCGTGGGCAAATGTGGTGAACCCGCCAGTCCTGAAGCGTTGTTGGTGACCTTTGGCGGTCAGCCGGTGACGGAACACGGCAAGGTGCGTGATGGTTATGATGAATCGGTATTGGATGCCCATTTGTCGGGCCAGGAAATCGACCTGGAGGTCACAGTTGGAGACGGCCCGGGTGCGGCCACCGTTTGGACCTGCGACCTGACCCACGGTTATATCGAGATCAATGCCGACTACCGTTCATGATCGGGCTGAAGTTCAAGACACAACGGCTGACCCTGCGTCGGTTTCGGCGGCGTGATGTATCTACTTTGCCACCTTTGTTGAATGACTGGGACGTCGCCCGTTGGCTGGCGCGTACGCCTTATCCTTACGCCACCAAGGATGCGCGGGACTGGATCGGCATTTCCCGTTCTGTCTGGCGGCGTAGTACGGGTTATTCGCTGGCGGTGACCAAAACATCATCTGGCGACCTTATTGGCGGCGTTGGCGTGTCCCAGCAGTCAGGCGAAATCGGCTATTGGATTGGCCAACCCTATTGGGGGCGGGGCTTTGGGACAGAAGCCGTGCGTGAAGTGCTGCGACTGGGGTTCGAGGTGATGGACCTGCCGGACCTGTGGGCAAATGTGCTGCCGGACAATAAGGCGTCCCGAAATCTTCTGGAGAAACTTGGTTTTGAAGAACGGGGTACGCGTCCCTATGCTTTCAGGTCTGTAGAAAAAACGACCATCTACTATACTTTGCCGCGCTGGCAGTGGCAGGCCAATCAAAGCAACGGAAGTAAAGCGTCATGAAGACAGTCCTCGTATCAGCCGTCGCCCTGATTGATATTGACGGAAGGGTGCTCATTGCCCAGCGGCCAGAGGGTAAGTCGATGGCAGGCCTGTGGGAGTTCCCCGGCGGCAAGGTTGAAGCGGGCGAGACGCCGGAACTTGCCCTGATGCGTGAGCTGGAAGAAGAGTTGGGGATCGAGACATGGGAAAGCTGCCTGGCGCCGCTGACCTTTGCCTCCCACACCTATGATGATTTTCACCTTTTGATGCCACTTTTTGCCTGCCGAAAGTGGAAGGGCACGCCCCACGGCAAAGAGGGTCAGAGTTTAAAATGGGTGCGGGTTAATGAGCTGAAAAACTACCCCATGCCGCCGGCGGACGAGCCGCTGATCGCCATGATACGGGATGTGCTCTAGGGCTAGTGTTCCTTCGGCGGGTCCTGCAGGTCGCCCTTGGCCATTTTCAGGGCATCTTCCAGTTTCATGGTCGCACTACCGGGTTTGAGTGGCTGCTGCTGGCTTTCATGTGGTGCCCAGCCGGTTAGATACACAATCTCGAATGTTGCCTCGATGCGTCCGTCTGGCCGCGCGAATTGGTCGTGATACGCCTCGGCAACGGCCATCAGCATGCGCCTGGTCATGGGTGCCTTGTAGCGATCTCGTACGACATTGCTTTCGCCCATGCCGCGCAGGTCGCGCATTAGCGACAGGACGTCGGAATAGTCTACGGTAATTTGTTCGGTATCCGCCACCGGCAAGGCAAAGCCTGCGCGTTGCAGCAGATTACCGGCATCGCGCACATCCACAAAGGGTGATACGCGGGGGCTGGCCCCGCCCAATACGGCCATTTCTGCCTGCAGGAAGGCTTGGCGTAGCTCCGTCAATGTGTCCCCGCCCAGCATGGCGGCCAGAAACAGGCCGTCGGGCTTCAGGGCATGGTTGATCTGTACCAGTGCACCCGGCAGGTCGTTCACCCAATGCAGGGAAAGCACCGAGCACACCAGGTTTACGGATTGATGGCCCAGTGGCAGCATTTCCTCGTCCGCCACAACGCTTTGTCCATGGCCTTGCTCTGCCATGGCGGGGGACAGGTCTGTCCGCAGCACTGTTTCCACACCACTCTGGCGCTGCAGAATGGAGGCGAGAGCGCCGGTATGGCTGCCCAGGTCGACAGCAACAGGGAATTCCCGGTTTACACCCAACAGGCGGTCTTCAAGCCGTTCGGCGACCTCCTGTTTCAGGAAGTCGAAGCCTGCAAAGCCGGTCGCTGCGCGGTCGCGCCGCAGACGCAGCGTCTGCCGGTCAAAAATCTGGCTGTCGGGCGTATCATTCATGGCGCCTATATGGCATGACTCGACCCATGGTTAAAGGTGTAGATGGCAAGGGATTTACTCGGCCCAATCTGGGCAATGTTCTGCCGCGCCTGCTTGATGCTGTCTTTTCGCCACAATGCGCTTCCTGCCATGCGCTGGTAGCCAGCCAGGGCCAACTTTGCGCCGACTGTTGGTCGGACGCATCATTTATCACAGCGCCATTTTGTGCCACCTGCGATGTGCCGTTCGAGTTTGAGCAGGGTGCCGGGGCCGTCTGCCTGGCCTGCCTGGAGCACCCGCCGAGCTATTGGAGAGCGCGGGCGCCTATGGCCTATGATGACATTGCGCGCAAACTGGTGTTGTCCTTCAAACATGGCTACCGGTTGGACCCGGCTGCGGCCTATATGCGGTTGATGATGCGGGTTGGGCAGCCATTATTGGCCGATGCAGATTTGGTGGTGCCCGTGCCCCTACATTGGTCCCGGCTGCTGAAGCGACGCTACAACCAGTCAGCCATTCTGGCGCAATTGCTGGCCAAAGAAGTGGGCAAAGCCTATGCGCCGGAGGTGTTAATCCGCCAACTACGCAGGCCCAGCCAGGCATCCCTGGACCGCGCTCATCGTCGCAATAATGTGAAAGGGGCATTCGTGGTGCCGGTAAAATATGGCCTGAGGGTGAAGGGCAAAGCCGTGTTGCTGGTAGATGATGTTTTGACCACGGGGCAACGGTGGAAAACTGCGCACAAACCCTATATAAGGCTGGCGCAACAACAGTGGATGTTCTGACTCTGGCGCGGGTACGCCACCCCGGCGCCGAAGCCGGGTAGCCGGAATAGTTTGTCAGAGCGGACCAAACGAGTTTTAGGAGTGAGCCTTGCCTAAGGTAGAGATTTACACATCGGCCCTGTGCGGTTTTTGTCATTCGGCCAAGCGCCTGTTGACCGAAAAGAGTGTGGCATTTGAAGAAATCCCGGTGGATATGGATGCTGGTGTGCGTGCCACGATGCGCGACCGTGCCGGTGGCCGCAATACGGTACCGCAGATCTTTATCGATGGTACTCATGTCGGCGGTTGTGACGACCTCTATATGCTGGAGCAGGAAGGCAAGCTCGACCTCATGCTGGTCGGCTAATCTTGTAGCACCATGACCGATCGTTTCACCGTCGCCTGCATTCAGACGAACTCGACCAACGAGATTGAACCCAACATCCGTACCGTCGATGAATTGGTGCGGGTAGCCGTTGGCGATGGTGCGCAACTTGTGCTGCTGCCTGAGGTGGTTTCTCTGTTGGAGCAGGGCTCCAAAAATATGTTCGCCCGTTCGCGCTCGCAGGACGATGACCCGGCCCTGAAAGCTTTTCAGGCGCTGGCGGCAGAACTGGGCATCTGGCTGCATACGGGCTCTCTGCCGATGAAGCTGTCAGACACCAAGATTGCCAATCGGTCATTTGTTCTGAACCCGGCAGGGGAGATCGCCGCCTGGTACGACAAAATCCACATGTTTGACGTGGATCTGCCGAATGGCGAAACCTATCGGGAATCGAAAAATTACCAGCCGGGCGACCGTGCGGTGGTTGCTGACCTACCCTGGGGTAAGCTGGGGCTGTCGATCTGTTACGATTTGCGCTTCCCTTATCTGTATCGGGCGCTGGCGCATCAGGGGGCAGATTTTTTGTGTGTGCCCGCGGCCTTTACCAAGGTAACGGGCGAAGCCCATTGGCATTCACTGCTGCAGGCGCGCGCGATTGAGAATACCTGTTTTGTCTTTGCGCCGGCCCAGACCGGCAAGCACGATGATGGCCGGTCGACTTACGGCCATTCGTTGATTGTTGACCCCTGGGGCGAGGTGCTGGCAGATGGCGGCACCGAGGTGGGTTACGTTACGGCTGACATCGACATGGCGCGGGTCGCTGAAGCGCGGGACCGGGTGCCGTCGATCACCCATGACCGCGACTTTAAGTTCGATTGATCAGCTTCGATTAATCGCGACGATTTTCTGGCGCATGGCGGGCTTGGGGTCGTCCTCATAGCCCTGTTCATACGCCACAATATCCAGCCGTTTGCATAGGTCCTGCAATTCATCTGGCTGCAGCAGGAAGTCTGGATTTGCCGGTCGGCCATAGTCTTCATTACCCGCCATGAAGGTCTCATAGATCAGCACCCCATTCTCGGCTAAGGCGCCCATGATATGCGGGAAGAGCGGGCGGTGCAGGTAATTGGTGACAATAATGGCATCAAAGCTGCCGCTGCCTAGCGGCCAATGGCCGTTTTCCAAATCAGCCTCCAGCACAGCGACATTTTCATGCGCCATCAAGTCGCCCATATTTTCGATATTAATGTCGACCCCCATCACCCGAAAGCCTTGATCCACCAGCCAGCGTGTATGGCGGCCAGCACCGCAGGCCAGGTTCAGCACGCTGCCGCCGGGTGCGATGTGATGGGCGTTCTCGGTAACCCAGGGTGAGGGTGCAGACATGTTGGTGTCCTGTGTGTAAGGCGCGGTTTCTTGTCAATAGAGGCGATCTATGCCAGAAATCAGATGATTTTTAGCGTCATATGTACATGGAGTCACTATATATGACGTTGTGACCGCAACAGGCGGGTAACCGAGCAAACGGATGATCAGATAGATGATCAAGTATGAGCTGAAATGTCGGGCATGTGACCACCAGTTTGAAGGCTGGTTCGTCGATAGTGCCGGTTATGATGCCCAGGCTGCGGCAGGGGAAGTCCTGTGCCCGTTCTGCAATAGTGCGGACACCGGCAAAGCCATCATGGCGCCCAATATTGCCCGTAGCCGCAGTTCTGATGACGCATCATCCAATGGTGACGTCAGGGCGCAGGTGTATGAGGCCATGCGGGCCCTGCGGGCGGAAATTGAAGCCAATAGCGACAATGTCGGTAAAAGCTTCCCCGAAGAAGCGCGTAAAATTCACTATGGAGAAACAGAAGAACGCGCCATCCACGGCGAAGCGACGCTGGATGAAGCCAAAGAACTGGTGGATGAAGGCATCGACGTGATGCCGCTGCCATTCCGGACAGAAACAGACGCCTAATAGACGTGTCGTCTAAGCGCCCTTGTGGGCCGAAAACATGTAGTTCACACCCGTATCGCTGGTCAGTGCCCATTGGCCTGACAGGGGCTGATATGTTGCGCCCTGAATGACCTCAATCGTCAGCCCGGCCTCGCGCAAGGCGCGGGTTACTTCTGCGGGGGTCAGGAACTTGTTCCAGTCGTGGGTGCCGATAGGTAGCCAACGCAGAATATATTCCGCGCCTACCTTGGCCATGGCCAGGCTACGCAGAGTGCGGTTTAACGTCGCGCCCACGAAGGCGCCACCGGGCTTGAGAGCCTGGCTGCAGGCACCAACAAAGCTGTTGATATCGGCAACATGTTCCAGCACTTCCATGGATACAATGGCATCAAATTGTTCGCCACTGGCGGCAATGTCTTCAATTGTGGTTTGCCGATAGTCGATCTCCAGACCCATCTGCTCGGCATGAAGGCTGGCGGCCGCGATATTCTTTTCTGCCGGGTCAATGCCCGTGACATTAGCCCCCAGGCGGCTCAGGGGTTCGCACAGTAGACCGCCGCCGCAGCCAATATCGGCAATTTTCAGACCCTCCAATGGGCGAGGTGTCTGTGGGTCGCGATTCTCTGTTGCGCAGATTCGGTCGCGCACAAAGCTGACACGGACCGGGTTATAGGCGTGCAGGGGCTTGAAGGGGCCGCTTTCGTCCCACCATTCGGCAGCCAGGGCCGAAAAGTTCTCAATTTCCTGTTGGTCAACGCTGGCGGCTGTTTCACTCACGCTGTGTCCCCTGCTTTCGGTTCGGGTATCGGGTTGCCTGAAAATACTTATCGTCGGTTTGCTTGCAAGATCAGCGTCTAACGCGTATTTAGAAGCCGCCTCGTAAGGGGCAAGCAAGAAAACTTATCAAAGTGGCGTCATGGTATCACCCTGGCGCATCGGTGTAGACTGTTTATGGCACGTATCGTCAAGAAATTCGGTGGAACCTCGGTTGCAGATATGGAGCGTATCCGCGCCGTTGCTGCACGGGTCAAAAAGGCTGTCGACCAGGGCGACCAGGTGGTGGTTGTGGTGTCGGCCATGTCGGGTGTGACCAACCAGCTTGTGGGTTATGTAACCGAGGCGTCTTCGCTTTATGACGCACGGGAATATGATGCTGTGGTTGCCTCCGGCGAACAGGTGACCGCAGGGCTGACGGCGATTACCCTTCAGGAAATGGGCGTTGATGCCCGGTCCTGGTTGGGGTGGCAGGTGCCCGTTCATACGACGGACGCGCATGGCTCGGCCCGTATTGAAGAAATTGACACCAAGCTGCTGGAAGAGCGCCTGAATATTGGCCAGGTGGCAGTGATAGCTGGCTTCCAGGGTATTGGCCCAGATAACCGCATTACCACGTTGGGGCGCGGTGGGTCGGATACCACGGCTGTGGCCTTTGCGGCTGCGCTGAAGGCCGACCGGTGCGACATTTATACCGATGTGGATGGCGTCTATACGACAGACCCAAGAATTGTGACGTCAGCTGCCAAGCTCGACGCCATTACCTATGAAGAAATGCTGGAGATGGCCTCGCTTGGTGCCAAAGTGCTGCAGACCCGGTCTGTAGAGCTGGCCATGCGCTATCGTGTACCCTTGCAGGTGCTTACCAGCTTTGAAGACCTGCCCGGCACCATGGTCGTAGATGAGGAAGATATCGTGGAACAAGCAGAAATCAGTGGCATTGCCTATTCCAGTGATGAAGCCAAAATCACCGTAGAACAGGTGGCCGACCGGCCTGGTGTTTCCGCCGCCATTTTTGGCCCGCTGGCTGATGCCAATATCAATGTGGACATGATCGTCCAGAATGTAGGTGCTGCCGATAATACCACCGACGTGACGTTTACCGTCCCGCGTGCCGACATGGAACGTTCGGTTGCGGTCATTGAAGGCCTGGCCGATGAGCTGAAGTACAAGTCTGTTGCCTCCAACGACAAGGTCGTCAAGGTCTCGGTGATTGGTGTGGGTATGCGAAGCCACGCTGGCATTGCCGCCAAGATGTTCGCCACACTGGCTGAGAAAGGCATCAACATTCAGGTTATCTCGACGTCGGAAATCAAGGTCAGTGTCCTGATTGCCGATGAATATACCGAACTGGCCCTGCGTGCCCTGCACACGGCCTATCAGCTGGATGCTGCATAATGGACGCCGCAATGACACATGAAGAGGGCTTTGCCCGCCTGCAGGACCTGTCGGCGGCAGGTCGGGAATTCCTGGGGACAGAATACGCCATTCTGGCTGGTGCTATGTCCTGGGTTTCGGAACGTAATTTTGTTGCTGCAATCTCCAACGCCGGTGGTTTTGGCGTGATTGCCTGTGGTTCCATGCCGCCAGAAATGCTGGCCGAAGAAACTCGTGAAACAGCCAAGCTGACAGACAAACCTTTCGGCGTGAACCTGATCACCATGCATCCGCAGCTGGATGAACTGGTAGAAGTATGCCGCCAGGAAAATGTCAGCCATGTTGTGCTGGCCGGTGGCCTGCCGCACGGCAAGACAATCGAAGCCATCAAGGACTTTGGCGCCAAGGTCATCTGTTTTGCGCCAGCCTTGATTATGGCCAAGAAGCTCGTTCGCAGTGGCGTTGATGCGCTGGTGATTGAAGGTTCTGAAGCCGGCGGCCATATCGGCCCGGTTTCCACCCAGGTTCTGGCGCAGGAAATCCTGCCACATATTGATGCTGTCCCCATCTTTGTTGCAGGCGGTATTGGTCGTGGTGAAGCGATTGCCCAGTTTCTGCGTTTGGGCGCAGCGGGTTGCCAGCTCGGCACGCGCTTTGTATGTGCTGAAGAATCGATTGCTCATCCGAACTTCAAAAAGGCTTTTATGCGGGGCAATGCCCGCGATGCTCAGGC
>JAURPT010000124.1 GCA_030836535.1 Alphaproteobacteria bacterium | reverse complement strand
CGGGCTTCCTGGTGCCCGTGGCCCTCGCGACTTTTTGTATCGCTTTCTTTTCGGCTTCACAGGACATTGTCATCGATGCCTATCGGGTTGAAATCCTGACAGGTGACCAGCAGGGCGCGGGCGCAGGGGCTTATCAGATTGGGTATCGGCTGGCGATGCTGGCGTCCGGTGCAGGGGCGCTGTTCCTGGCCGATGCGTTCGGGTGGGAGGCTGCTTATATCACCATGGCCGTGGCCATGTTGGTGGGGGTGCTCACCACCCTTCTGAGCCCGGAGCCGGGTGCTGCCGTTGTACCGAACGAAAAATTTCACGATGCAATGGCGAAATTCGAAGACATGGTCATCGGTCCTTTTCGCTCATTCTTTACGACGGAAAATTGGCTTTTGGTCCTCGCCTTTGTGGCGCTCTACAAATTTGGTGATGCCTTTGCCTCTGTGATGACGGGGCCGTTCTATCTGGATATTGGCTTTACCCTGAGTGAGATTGCCTCTGTCGCCAAACTCGTGGGTATTTGGGCGACGATTGCAGGGGCGGTAGTCGGCGGTATGCTGGTACACCGACGCGGTATTATCCAGAGCCTATGGATTTGCGGCATTCTCCAGCTTGTGTCGAATTTCATGTTTGTTGTGCTGGCTGAGGTTGGGAACGACCTGACGGTCCTAAGCATCACAGTGCTGTTTGAAAACCTGGCCGGGGGCATGGGGTCTGCGGCTTTCATCGCCTATATGGCCAGCCTGTGTAATATTTCCTATACGGCGACCCAATATGCACTGCTGAGCTCCTTGGCGAATTTGGGCCGGACGGCTTTCTCGGCCCAGGCCGGATTTGTGGCAGACGAAGTGTCGTGGTCATTTTTCTTTGCACTGAGTGTGTTAGCCGCTATACCCGGCCTCGTTTTGCTATGGATTCTGGGCCGTAGGCAGGTGGGTAACGCAGTTGCCTGATATCTATGGGATATTCAGCTGACGACGTCATTTTGTCATGCGGCCTTGATAAATCCTGTGTTACACTCCATTTTCTCGCCGAAGGCGCTCTTAACGACGAGGTATTCTCATTCCTGTTCTAGCCGAGAAAAAGGCACGTTTGGAAGTCAGACTGGCTCAGGACGACTCTGAGGTTCTGGCAGCCCAGAGGCTGCGTTATCGCGTGTTCTTTGAGGAAATGGGCGCCAAGGCGTCCCCTGAAGCCGAGCGCGTCGGGCTGGACATGGATGAATTCGATTCTATCTGTGACCATCTGTTGGTGATCGATCATCAATTGCCCCTTGAAGAAGCTGTTGTTGGTACGTATCGCATGTTGCGCGAGGAAGTCGCCATCAAGAATGATGGCTTTTATTCCGCGTCGGAATATGACCTGAGCACCCTGTTTATGGGTCGCGACGAAGCCGCGATCCGCCAGCACGGCCAATTCATTGAGGTGGGCCGGTCTTGTGTCCGGGCGGAGTACCGCTCCAATTCAACGATCCAGTATCTATGGCGGGGCCTGGCAGCCTATGTGAAACAGCATCACTGTTCTTACATATTCGGTTGCGCCAGCCTTACGGGGACAGACCCACAGGACCATGCGCTGGCCTTGTCTTACCTGCATCACAATTTCCGGGCGCCAGACGATTTGTGCGTGTTTGCCGTGCCGTCGCGCCATGTTGAAATGAACATGATGCCGGCTGATGATATTCGCGAGCGGGACGCCGTGCGCATGTTGCCGCCGCTGATCAAAGGCTATTTGCGGGTCGGTTGCTATATTGGTGATGGTGCCGTGGTCGACCAGGACTTCGGGACAACCGACGTCTTTATCCTGGCCCCCACGTCACGCATTCCAGACAAATACTTCGCTTGATTAACCCGTTGGGGGTTTCAAACTAAAAAGGGCGCCGTGTTCAACACCGCGCCCTTCTCTGTTTTTGCCGAACCAATCAGCTTACATGATGTCTGACTGATAGGCCGCCAGGGCTGCCATGTTGACAATATCAGAGGCCGTCGAGTTGATCGGCACGATCTGGATCGACTGGTCCAACCCGTTCAGAACCGGCCCGACAACGGAGCCGCTACCCAATTCCTGCAGCAGCTTGGCGCTGATATTGGCGGAATGCAGCGCCGGCATGACCAACACATTGGCTGAACCCGTCAGGCGCGAGAACGGATAGACCGCATGCAGTTCGGGGTTCAAGGCAACGTCGGCGGCCATTTCACCGTCATATTCAAAGTCGGTTTCCCGGCCGTCGAGAATCTCTACGGCTTCGCGAATGCGGGCGCTGCGATCACCCGGCGGGTGGCCGAAGTTGGAATAAGACAGCATGGCGACCCGTGGTTCGGCACCCAGGCGGCGGGCAGCAGCAGCGGCCCCCATGGCAATGTCTGCCAGTTCATCCGGGTTGGGCATTTCGTTGATCTGGGTGTCGGCGATAAAGACCGTGCGGTCGCGGGAGACGACCATGGATATGCCGAAGACGATGCCGTCTTCCTTTTGGTCGATCACCTGACGGATGTCATCATAGGCGTCGAAATAGGTGCGGGTAACGCCGGTGACCATGGCATCGGCGTGGCCATGGGCAACCATGCAGGCGCCAAAGACGTTACGGCCATTGTTCACCATACGGGCACAGTCACGGTACAGCATGCCATTGCGCTGTTGGCGCTTATACACATAGTCCGCATAAATCTGGTTGTAGTCGCTGGTCCGGGCGTTGTGGATTTCCAGGTTCACTGAATCGAGGTCCAGGCCCATCTTTTCGAGCACTTTGGCAACTTCTTCTTCCCGAGCGATCAGTACCGGTGTGCCATAGCCTGCATTACGATAAGCAATGGCAGCGCGAATGACTTTTTCTTCTTCACCTTCTGCAAAGACAACCCGCTTCGGGTTGGTCTTTACGGCGTTGTAGATCATCTGCAGGGAACCGGCCGCCGGGTTCAAGCGGGCGCTCAGTTGCCCCTTATAGGCATCCATGTCCATGATCGGGCGGCGGGCAACGCCGCTGTCCATGGCGGCCTGGGCCACCGCTGGGGGCACATGGCTGATCAGGCGCGGGTCGAACGGCGCGGGAATGATGTAGTCCGGGCCATATTGCGGGCGCTGCCCGGCATAGGCGCTGGCCACTTCATCGGGCACATCTTCACGGGCCAGCTCGGCCAATGACTGTGCGGCGGCGATCTTCATGTCTTCATTGATCGTGGTGGCGCGAACGTCCAGCGCGCCACGGAAAATGTATGGGAAGCCAAGTACATTGTTCACCTGGTTCGGATAATCTGACCGACCAGTGGCAACAATGGCGTCAGACCGTACGGCGTAAACAGCCTCCGGTGTAATTTCGGGGTCCGGGTTGGCCATGGCGAAAATAATGGGCTTCTCGGCCATGGATTCGACCATTTCCTGTGTGATGGCACCAGCGACAGACAGGCCAAGCACAACGTCAGCGTCTTCCATGGCTTCTGCCAGGGTGCGGGCGTCAGTTTCAACAGCGTGAGCGGCCTTCCACTGGTTCATGCCTTGTTCGCGGCCCTGATAGATCACGCCCTTGGAGTCGCAGATAATGGCTTTGTCGCTCGAGACGCCCATGGCCTTGACAAGCTCAAGGCAGGCGATGGCAGATGCGCCTGCGCCGTTTACAATGACTTTACAGTCTTCAATGTTGCGGCCGGTCAGGTGGACAGCGTTGATCAGGCCAGCAGCGGTGATGATGGCCGTGCCGTGCTGGTCGTCATGAAAGACGGGAATGTTCATTTCGTCGCGCAGGCGCTGTTCGATAATGAAGCATTCAGGGGCCTTGATGTCTTCAAGGTTGATACCGCCAAAGCTGGGTTCCATCACCCGCACGGCTTCACAGAAGTCATCAATCCCTTTGGTGTCCAACTCCAGATCGATGGAATCTACATCTGCAAAGCGCTTGAAGAGAACGGCCTTGCCTTCCATCACCGGTTTGGAGGCCAATGCGCCCAGATCGCCCAGGCCGAGAATAGCCGTACCGTCAGAAATCACGGCAACGATGTTGCCGCGTGAGGTGAAGTCGTAGGCGCTGTCCGGATCGTCGGCGATCGCGCGTACGGGGGCTGCCACGCCAGGCGAATAGGCCAGCGACAGGTCGCGCTGGGTTGCCATGGGCTTGGTGGGCACAATTTCGATTTTGCCGGGTCGGCCACCTTGTGTGTGGTAGAGCAGCGCTTCGCGATCTGTAAATTTCTGTTCAGGCATGATGTTTCAGGCTTTGCTGTCGAAGGGGGGTTCGATTGTCGCGGCATAGTTCCAAGTGAGGCCAAGTTGGCCGTTGTCACTCTCCCGCGTCGGCGTTACTTTCTTTCAGGAAGCACCCATAACAATGGGTACGGAGTAACCGGGACGGGGATGAGCGCCAGCCACCACAATGGCTCTGGCGCCAGGGCCAGACCATAAAGCGGCAGATCGCCTCAGAAGATTATCGATATGGGTAATAAAATTACACATCTCACTACGTCTCGGTTCGTTTGTTAACCTATGTTGGTCAATTCGGTTATTTTATGTCTCTAACAGAATCCCCAGAGAACGCAAGCCCAAAGAATGCGCCGCCTGCAGAAAAATCTGGCGGCAAGAAGGGTAAAAAGTCTGCCGTCACGCCGATGATGCAGCAATATCTGGCCATCAAGGAAGACCATCAGGACTGTCTGCTGTTCTACCGGATGGGCGATTTCTACGAATTATTTTTTGATGACGCCGTCAAGGCGGCAGAGGCGTTGGACATCGCCCTGACCATACGGGGCAAGCATTTAGGCGAAGATATTCCCATGTGCGGTGTGCCGGTTCATGCTGCTGACAACTATTTGGAACGGCTGATCCGCAAGGGCCACCGGGTTGCTGTCTGCGAACAGATGGAAGACCCCGCAGAGGCCAAAAAGCGCGGCTCCAAGGCGGTGGTGAAGCGTGATGTCGTGCGGCTCGTGACGGCGGGGACGCTGACCGAAGAAACGCTCCTGGATGCGCGCTCCAACAATTACCTGGCGGCCCTGGCACGGGCGGAAGGCAATTTGGCCCTGGCCTGGGTCGATGTCTCGACGGGCGATTTGCTGGTCAGCCCCACGACTATAGAAGAATTGGATGCCCATTTGGCCCGCCTGCAGCCCGGCGAGTTCCTGTTGCCTGAGGCGCTGTCTGATGTGGAAGGCATGAGCGATGCCCTGCAGGATTGGTGGAACATTGTGATGCCCGTGACCCAAAAGGGTGGTGGGTCTGGGTCTGCAGAGGCACACCTGAAAGAACAGTTCAAAGTCGCCAGCCTCGATGGCTTTGGCGCGTTCAGCCGGGCAGAACTGGCGGCGCTCGGTGTGGTGCTGGCCTATCTGGAAGAAACGCAGAAAGGCACCCTGCCGCGCCTGCGACCACCGGTGCGTTCCAGCCATGAAGGGGTCATGGCAATTGATGGCGCGACCCGGCGTAATCTGGAACTGACGCGGACATTGTCTGGTGAACGATCCGGCAGCCTCTTGGCGACCATAGACCGGACCCAAACGAGTGCCGGTGCGCGTCTGCTGGCGGACAGGTTGGCCGCGCCCCTGTGTGACCCGCAGGCGATTGACCAGCGCCTTGATATGGTCAGCTGGTTTGTCGACAGGCCCAGCCTGACGGAGGATGTCCGCAAAGCCCTGTCGCGGTGCCCTGACCTGGAACGCGCATTGTCTCGTTTATCTCTAGGTCGGGGTGGCCCACGCGACCTGATGGCGGTCGCCCAGGGGCTGATGCAGGCCTTTAACCTGCGCAACCTGCTGGCGCGCGAACGCGAACAACAAAAGCTCGATGCCATGCCAACAGGCCTGACCCTGGTGGAAAGTGACCTGGGCAGCCATGGCTCTCTGGTTGATACATTGTTCCGGGCGCTGGTCGAGGAACCACCCCTGCTGGCGCGTGATGGTGGCTTCGTCGCCCCAGGCTATGACAGTGCGCTCGATGAATTGCGGGAACTACGTGACCATTCCCGCCAGCTGATTGCCGATCTGCAGGCCACCTATCGGGACCAGACGGGAATCCAGAGCCTCAAGGTCAAACATAATAATGTGCTGGGTTACTTCATTGAGGTGCCCGCCGCTCATGGCGACAAGCTGATGAGCGAACCGCTGAATGAGATCTATATTCACCGGCAAACCATGGCGGGCGCTGTCCGGTTCAACACCACCGACCTGGCCGAGCTGGATCAGCGAATCTCCCGCGCGGCAGACCAGGCCCTGGCAACGGAGCAGGAAATCTTTGCAGCCCTTGTCGCCGACGTGATGGCACAGTGGGCCGCGATTACGCTGGCCGCGCGTGCCCTGGCGCAGTTGGATGTAGCCGCAGCAACGGCCTTCTTGGCGGGTGAAGCGCATCTGTGCCGACCCAAGGTCGACTTTTCCATGGCCTTTGATGTGCAGGGTGGTCGCCACCCGGTGGTAGAACAGGCTCTGCTGAAAGACAGTGATTCACAATTTGTGGCCAATGATTGCGATTTGGGTGAAAGCCAACGTCTATGGCTGATCACTGGCCCCAACATGGCGGGTAAAAGTACCTTTCTCAGGCAGAATGCGCTGATTGTGATTATGGCGCAGATGGGCCTCTTCGTCCCCGCGGCCTCAGCCCATATCGGTGCGGTCGACAAGCTGTTCTCGCGCGTTGGGGCGGCCGATGACCTGGCGAGGGGTCGCTCGACCTTTATGGTCGAAATGGTCGAGACGGCGGCCATTTTGAACCAGGCGACGGCACGGGCATTGGTTATTCTTGATGAAATTGGCCGGGGTACCGCCACTTATGATGGCTTGTCTATTGCCTGGGCGGCGGCGGAGCATCTGCATGACGTGAATTGCAGCCGGGTCTTGTTTGCCACGCATTATCACGAGCTCACTGCCCTGTCGGCCAGTCTTGATCATATGGAGCCGCATCATGTGCGGGTGCAGGAATGGAAGGGTGATGTTGTCTTCCTGCATGAAGTTTCTAAAGGCAGTGCTGACCGGTCCTATGGCATTCAGGTCGCGCGGCTTGCGGGCCTGCCCACCGGGGTGATCAGCCGGGCGCGTGAAGTGCTGGAGCGTTTAGAATCAACAGACAACGCCAATGCGGCAGAAGAATTGGCAGACGCCTTGCCTCTGTTTTCTACCCATATGCAGCAGAGCCAGGTGGTCGCCAGCGGTCCGTCGGCAAGTGATGAAGCGCTGGATGATATCAACCCCGATGACCTGACCCCGCGCGAGGCGCTGGAGCAACTCTACCTGCTCAAGCAATTGCGGCAGGACGACGAATAGCGACTTTCCGCGGCGTTTTGCCGGTTTTTCGCTGTGAATCCGGGCCCAAAAGCCTATATTGCCAGCATGGACAGGATCCCCAAACAGAGAGACATTATCGACCGCAAGGCGCTTAGCGCCATGCTGGACGAACGCGCCTATGACACGGCGCCTGACCAATTGCGAAACCTTATCCAGGGCACATTGGTAGATGCGCTGGCGGCGGGGACGGAAGAAATCGGCAACCGGCTGCGGTGTGGGCAGAATGGCCGGCAGGCTGCTGCCGCTCGCTCCTTCCTGGTCGATCAGATGATTCGCCTGCTCTACGACTTTACCCTCACCTGGCAATACCCCATCACCAATCCCACGAGTTCCGAGCATTTGTGCATTGCCGCTGTGGGTGGCTATGGCCGGGGCGAATTGGCGCCGTTTTCCGACATCGATCTGTTGTTCCTGCTGCCCTACAAGCAGACGGCCTGGGGTGAACAGGTGGTCGAAAGCATGCTCTATGTGCTGTGGGATTTGGGCCTCAAGGTGGGTTACTCCGTCCGTTCGGTTGATGACTGCCTGTCGCTGTCCCGCGATGATCTGACGATTCGTACAGCGCTTCTTGAGTCACGTTATATCTGGGGCGACAAGGAGCTCTTTAATGAACTCAAAGTTCGCTTCGACAACGAAGTGGTGGCCGACTCCGGCGCGCTGTTTGTCGACCGCAAACTGGCCGAACGCGATGAGCGCCACGAACGTATGGGTGATTCGCGCTATGTGGTCGAGCCGAACCTGAAGGACGGCAAAGGCGGCCTGCGAGACCTGCAGACGCTGTATTGGATCATGAAATATGTCTACCGCACCGACGATGTGCGGGAGCTGGTGCGCCAAGGTGTGTTGACCGAGGCTGAACAGCGGCGGTTTTCCAAAGCCGAAAACTTCCTGTGGACGGTGCGTTGCCATCTGCATGATCTGGCGGGGCGCCCGGAAGAACGGCTTACCTTTGACAAGCAAACCCAGCTGGCGGAACGGTTGAACTATGTGGACCGCCCGGGCATTTCAGGTGTTGAGCGTTTCATGCGTCATTACTTCCTGACGGCCAAGGATGTCGGTGATCTGACCCGCATCTTCTGCGCCTGGCTGGAAGACCAGCACCAGAAGAAGTCACTGCTGCGCATGCCTCGCTTTGGCTTGCGCAAACGGCAGGTTGACGGCTTTGGCGTAGACGGAGATCGGATCAACTTCATATCCGACGGGCAGATTGTCGAGAACCCGGTCGATATTTTGCGCCTGTTCCAGGTGGCCCAGCAGCAGGATTATGACATCCACCCCAATGCGCTGCGGTTGATCACGCAAAACCTGAATCTGATCAACGCCAAGCTGCGCAAGGACCCGGCAGCCAATGCTATTTTCATTGATATCCTAACCTCCAAGACGGAGCCGGCAAAGGCGCTGCGGCGGATGAATGAGGCAGGTGTCTTTGGGCGGTTCGTGCCGGACTTTGGCCGGGTTGTCGCCCAGATGCAGCATGACATGTACCATCATTATACGGTGGACGAGCATACGATCCGGGCGATCGATATTCTTTCCCAGGTGGAAGCCGGTGAAATGGCTGAAGACCACCCTACCCTGGATCGGATCATTCACCAGGTGCTGTCGCGCCGGGTGCTTTATGTGGCAGTGCTGTTGCACGACATTGCCAAGGGCCGTGGTGGTGATCACTCTATCCTGGGGGCAGAAGTCGCAGAAAAACTCTGCCCGCGCTTTGGCTTTTCCGATGCTGAGACAGAGACGGTTGCCTGGCTCGTCCGGTCGCATCTGGACATGAGCAACACGGCTTTCAAACGCGATTTGGCCGACCCCAAGACGGGGGCGGATTTCGCAGAGATTGTCCAGAGTGTTGAGCGCCTGCGCTTGCTGGTTTGCCTGACCGTGGCAGATATCCGTGCCGTTGGTCCCGGTGTATGGAATGGTTGGAAGGGCCAGCTGCTGCGCGACCTCTATTACATTACGCATGACCATCTGACCGATGGCGTTGGTGAAGAAGGCATGCAACAACGGGCGCAGATTGCGCGCGATTCACTGCGGGGCGGCCTATTGGGCTGGTCCGACGAACGTTATGAAAAATATATCGCCCGCCACAGTGACGTCTATTGGATCAGCACACCCCTGGATGTGGGGGTGCGAGACGCCAAGCTGATCAGCAAGGCGGATGAAGAAAAAGACCGCTTCTGTGTGGCCGCGCATTCTGATGACTTTACCTCCAAGACACAGCTGACACTTTACACGGTGGACCACCCCGGTCTGTTCGCCCGTGTGGCGGGTGCCCTGGCGGTGGCGGGTGCCAGTATTGTAGATGCCAAGATTTTTACCACCAAAGACGGCATGGCGCTGGATCACTTCACGATCCAGGACAAGGATGGCGAGGCCTTTTCGGGTCGTAACGAGTTGGATCGGTTGGAGAAAATCCTGCGGCAGACCATGGCGGGTGACATCATTCCCCGTCAGGTGCTCTCCAAGCCAGAGGCCATTCCCAGCCGCACCCGCAAGGTCTTTACCGTCACACCATCGGTGCTGATTGACAATAATGCCAGTGACAGCCACACGGTGATCGAAGTAACAGGCCGCGACCGTGCAGGTTTTGTTTCCGACGTCACCCGGGCGCTATTCGACCTGAAGTTGTCCATCTCCAGTGCGCAGGTTGCCACATGGGGTGAAAGGGCGGTGGACACGTTCTATGTCCGCGACCTGTTTGGCCACAAGGTTACCCATGAAAGCCGGTTCCCGCGCATTGAAGAGCGGATTATTGACGGCATTCGCAATGGGGAACTGCAGGCCGAAGGCAAGTCAGCCAAAAAGGCTGGCGAAGAAGCTGCCTGACCGGGTGCCTTAACCAGTGCTCTTTAAATTCGTTGCGACCGTTGGCGGCATCACGGCGATCAGCCGGGTGCTGGGGTTCCTGCGTGACATCTTAATGACGGCCTTTATGGGCGCGGGCATGGTGGCGGACTGTTTTGTCGTTGCCTTCAAGCTGCCGAATTTCTCTAGGCGCCTGTTTGCCGAAGGGGCCTTTAATGCTGCCTTTGTGCCGCTGTTTTCCGAACGGCTGGAAAAGGACGAAACCGCAGAAGGCGAAAGCCTGCCCAATTCTGCCCGGCAATTTGCCGAAGAAAGCTTCTCGGTCCTGTTCATGGTGCTGTTTGCTTTTGTTGGGCTGGTGGAAATCTTTATGCCCTGGGTCATGCTGGTGCTGGCCAACGGGTTTGCGGACCAGCCGGAGAAGTTTGAACTCGCGGTTACGCTGACGCGGATCACCTTTCCCTATCTGATGTTGATCAGCCTCGTATCCTTGCTGGGCGGCGTGCTCAACGCGCTGCAGAAATTTGCAGCTGTGGCTGCCACACCGATCCTGTTGAACCTCTCGATCATTGGTGGCCTGTTGGCGCTGGACCCATACGTGCCGACAGCGGGCCATGCTTTGTCGATTGGCGTCACACTTGGTGGCCTCGTGCAATTTTTGTGGCTGTGGATTGCCCTGCGGCGTATGGGCATTGGCCTACGGCTGCGGCGCCCGCGCATGACAGACGGTGTTAAGCGCCTTTTGGTCTTGATGGCGCCTGTCGCGCTCGGGGCTGGAGCCATGCAGGTGAACCTGCTGGTCGATATCATCATTGCCTCGTTCCTGCCGGAAGGCTCACTGTCCTTCCTGTTTTATGCGGACAGGTTGAACCAATTACCCATCGGGGTGGTGGGGGTAGCGATCGGCACGGCGGTGTTGCCTATGCTGTCGCGCCAGGCAGCAGCTGGGGATGATGCCTCGGCCTTGGCTACCTTGAATCGGGGGCTCGAAATCGGCTTGTTCTTCGCCTTGCCGGCTGCTGTGGCGCTGATGCTGATCCCGGATCAGTTGATTGCTACTTTGTTTGAACGGGGTGCCTTTTCGGCAGAAGACACAGCCAAAACCGCGCTTGCTTTGGCGGCCTATGCTGCGGGCCTACCCGCCTATGTGTTGATCAAAGTGCTGAGCCCAGGCTTCTTTGCGCGGCAGGACACCAAAACACCGGTGAAAATCTCGATCATTGCGCTGGTGCTCAATACAGCCTTGAACCTCATTCTCATGGGGCCTTTTGCGCATGTGGGGCTCGCTATGGCTACTGCCATTGCGGCATGGGCCAATGTGCTGATGTTGGCCATTGCGTTGCATCGGCGCGGCCAGTTGCAGCTGGATGATCGGTTGAAAGGCCGGTTGCCGCGTCTTGTCTTGGCGACACTTGCCATGGGTATAGCCCTTTGGTTTGCGGCCCCCTTGTTGGCCAGCTTGTACCAGCTGGGTGAAGGCATGCGCATTGGTGCGACAGCCTTGCTTGTTTTAGGAGGCGGTTTGGTGTTTGGCTTGGCAGCGCAATTGTTTGGGGCGCTGCGTTTGTCCGAGCTTAAACCCCTGATGCGCGGTTCCAGCCAAGGCGGTTGACGCAAAAAGGCCAAGGGGCCATAAGGCCGGTGCTGCTTTAGGCGGCACAAGCTAACACCATATCAACGCCAGAGAATCGTGATGAGCACGCCAGATATTTCCTTCCCCCCTGCCCCTGAAAACCGGATTTTCTCCGGCGTTCAACCGACGGGTAATCTGCACCTTGGTAATTATCTTGGGGCGATACGGAACTGGGCACGCCTGCAGGACGACTATGAGGGCATTTACTGCCTCGTCGACATGCACGCCATCACGGTGTTTCAGGACCCTGAAGAGCTGCGCGCCAATATCCGTGAAGCCACAGCAGGCCTGCTGGCGGCAGGGATCGACCCGAAAACCTCGATCATTTTTAATCAGAGCCAGGTGCCGGGCCATGCTGAACTGGCCTGGGTCTTCAACTGCGTGGCGCGCATGGGTTGGTTGAACCGGATGACCCAGTTCAAGGACAAGGCGGGCAAGAACCGCGAACGGGCCAGTGTTGGCCTGTTCGTTTACCCGAACCTGATGGCGGCTGACATTCTGGCCTATCGCGCTACCCATGTGCCGGTGGGTGAAGATCAGAAACAGCATCTGGAGTTGGCCCGCGACATCGCTCAGAAATTCAACAATGACTATGGTGTCGATTACTTCCCGCAGCCCGAACCTGTTATCCAGAAGGAGGCGGCGCGGATCATGTCATTGCGCGATGGGTCTGCTAAGATGAGTAAGTCGGACCCGTCTGATGCCTCCCGCATTAACCTGACGGATGATGCAGACGCTATTGCCAAGAAGATCCGGAAAGCCCGTACGGACCCCGAGGCCCTGCCCGGTGAAGTCGATGGCCTGGCCGAACGCGCAGAGGCGCGCAATCTGGTCGGTATCTTCGCAGCCTTGTCTGATTCCACCATGGAAGATGTCTGCAAGGATTTCGGCGGCAGTTCTTTTGCCGACTTCAAGAAAGCTCTGACGGAGCTGGCGGTCGACAAGTTAAGCCCCATGACGGCTGAAATGGTCCGCCTGGCAGATGAGCCTGCCTATGTGGATGGCATTCTGCGGGATGGCGGTGAACGGGCACGTGACCTGGCTGCCCCGAACCTGAAAGACATCTATAATATTGTCGGTTTCTTGCAGCCGTAGGGCATGTACCCTAACTTATAAGAGTGCCTGACGTGGGGTTTGGGCCAAGGGAAGACCGAGAATAGGTTTGGGAGACACCTGATGACCATTGCACATGTGCAGAAATCACTGACCAAGACAGTCTTGCTGGTTGCTTTAGCCGTCGG